>NZ_JOPI01000125.1:0-392 GCF_002153695.1 Acetobacter sp. DsW_059 | reverse complement strand
TCCTTTACCTCTGCCACATGGGCGGCACGTATTCTGGTTAAACCAACCGCCTCGACCTATATTAAAGGCGGTGTGTATGAGGTTGAACCCTGGCTGAAGCAGAGCAACCATAATGGCTGGCCTGGTGAGGACTGGGGCTTTGGTAAATCGACCGGTGCGTTTATTCCGGTTGAGGCAGGGTATCATACTGACTTTACGACTGATAAATACCCGCGCTCTTATGCGCTGGGCTTTACGTATGACACGTCGCCTTATGATGACCCGCTTTATAACACTCAGCATCAGATCTATGCGACGGCTGGCGGCACACCGCTGGAGAAGCGTGGCCGCAGCACGATTTATCTGCAGGCCCAGCAGATGATCTGGAAGCCTGATGCAAATGGCACACGTGG
>NZ_JOPI01000124.1:0-269 GCF_002153695.1 Acetobacter sp. DsW_059 | reverse complement strand
CTCGAATTTATCCATCGCTTCCTGTGCCATTTTTTTCTGTTCAGCAGAGCGTGTGTATCTCATCACCTCAGCTAGTGTTTTGTGGCCAAGAATTGCTGCAATCTGATGAGGTGTGCATCCTGCCTCAGCTAACCTTCTCCCCGCTGCCTTGCGTAGGCCATGAGGTGAACACTGCACGGGCAATTCAGCAGATGCGCACCAGTCCTTAGGCTCAGGACTCATTCTTTGAGATAGAAGATGAAGCTTGCAGCGATATGGATTGCGGACAT
>NZ_JOPI01000123.1:0-202 GCF_002153695.1 Acetobacter sp. DsW_059 | reverse complement strand
GCCCTGAGCCGCGTGCGTTACTGGCGGTAAGGGCGTAGGCGCCTGTGTTGCTCAGGTTTGTGGCGGCTGTGGAGAGGCTGATCCTGCTAACGGTATCGCCATTGACCAGACCACTGGTTTTAAAGTCAGCCTTATTCAGTGTGGGGTTCTGTCCATAGATGCCTGTCTGGTTCAGGGCGGTAATGGCCAGGGCTGCGGGTGT
>NZ_JOPI01000122.1:0-210 GCF_002153695.1 Acetobacter sp. DsW_059 | reverse complement strand
AAAAAAGGCGACACAGTTCTTCGCGAGCCAAAGGTCGTGAGGTTTGCCTTTATTGCTCGCTATCATGGGCCACTTTCACGCGAACGGGTTTGCCGTCTGTCTGGTGTCAGCGACCGGGGTTTCAGGGCCTGGCGACGACGCCCGGTCTGTGCCCGCAGAAGACAGGATGACATCCTGATGGTCCATATCCGCGCCATTCACGCTCAGAGC
>NZ_JOPI01000121.1:0-793 GCF_002153695.1 Acetobacter sp. DsW_059 | reverse complement strand
TGAGCACCAACCCTGTAACCCGGCATTGTGTATTGAGCGAACGCGAGAGAGCCTTCACGTGCAGCCTTGCGCCTAGAGAGTTCAATGAGGGATTTATTCCTCATTATCTCCATATTTTGCGTACGCTTCAAGCTCTTCATCCGTCATATCTTCTATCTTCTTGACGGTTCGAAGCTCGGTCTTGTCCACAAACATTCCTAAATGTCTGCCCATTTGCGTCAATGAACCGACTTTATCCCATAGTTTGATTTTGTGGACGTATTCAACTCCACCATCGTTCAGGTTTTTTGTGACTACTTCAACAGAAGAAAGAGCGGCTGCTGCGTCTGCCTCTAAACCACTGAGAGGCTTGAGCTTGCCAGCTTCAGTAAATAGGCTTCTGATATCGGAAAACCCTATTTTTGCGAACTCTTGCAAGACGCGGTCTTGCGTTATTTGTGTGCGTATAGACCGGACACTTTGCGCTTCCGAAATCGCATTTTGAATGTCAACATTTGTCAACAATCTTTGTCCGATAGAACGTGCCGTTTTTTCGCTATAACCGGCCCGAATGGCGGCTTGTGTCGCATTTAGATCAATTAGGTACTCAGCAACAAATCTGAGCTGCTTGTCGTTTAAACTGGCCATAACCTGACCTTTCACCTGCTACGATTAAGCGATGGCCATACGTTCGTGGCGCATCCATCCACTTAAACCGTGGGCCAGGCTGCCGCGTTTCGCGGTCTCTTGTTCCATTTCGCGCATGCGGTGCTCTCGGGTGATGCCAATAATGATATCACTGAGCGTTTTCTCT
>NZ_JOPI01000120.1:0-201 GCF_002153695.1 Acetobacter sp. DsW_059 | reverse complement strand
CTGCCACGATTGATGTCATTGACCGCTCAGTCATGAACCAGCGCGGCTACGCCCATGCGGAAGAAGCTGCAGACAGTGCGCCTGGCGTATCATCCGGTGGCTCTCCAGGCAGCCCGGCACAGTTTGTTATGCGTGGCTTTTCGGGCAATCAGATTCTTATGCTGCGTGACGGCATTTATTACGGCCCGACCACAATGGTGA
>NZ_JOPI01000013.1:0-29863 GCF_002153695.1 Acetobacter sp. DsW_059 | reverse complement strand
TCATGTCCGCAATCCATATCGCTGCAACCGTCCTCTTCTATCTTAACGAATGAGTCCTGAGCCTAAGATTCGTGGCTGTGCTATTTTCGGAATAACAAGTCAGTTCTTTTCCGTTGTGAGAACAATGAACGATAAAAGCTATTTATATGATGATATGCAGGATATAGCCGATGGAGTTCCTTTAACTCCATCAGAAAAATCTAAGCGATATCGGGAGAAGAAGAAACAGAAAGAGCAAAAAGAAATGCTTCTCGCATTTCTTAACGGAACTGAATACAACTACATACTTGACTTGGTTGAAAATAATTCAGTCAATAGGGTGTAGTATTACGTCCCTTTTTAAGAAGGGACGCTGCCGTTCTGTGCGCTTTAAGGTGCGTCGCATCGATCATCAGGCGCTTCGAACGACCAGCCTGTTCTGCCAGGGTTTTAAAGATCCTGTCAAAGACACCCAGGCGGCTCCACCGGATGAAGCGATCATATAAGGTCTTGTGCGAACCATACGCTTTGAGGGCATCCTTCCACTGAAGGCCGTTGCGAATCACGTAAACGATCCCGCTCAGAACACGCCGGTCACCCACGCGTGGCCACGCCGTGCGCCAGAGGAAAAAACGGCTCAATCCGCTTCATCTGGCTCTCAGACAGCAAAAATACGTCACTCACTCTGATCCTAATAGAAATCACATACTTAGCAGGTTTTTTCACCCTTTATTTTTTACATATTATGTAAAATTATTGATTAGATTCCAGAAAAATGGCCTTTATTCGCGTGTGTAACTATCAGGAATATCAGGATGTTGTCCTGCTTTTCCCCAGAGGATAATTTCATTACCCCATGGATCCATAAAAGCATGGTTGTATCCATTAAACGTTGACCAATAGTGATCGCGCCATAATTCTTTAGCTCCACGGGCACAGGCTGCCGTAAGAATGCGTTCAGCTGTATCATCATCTCCTATCAGCAGCCATATACGAGGCTTACGCCCACTCTGAGCTATAATCTTTGGCTCTGTTCCGCCTGCATCGGGATGTGGCCTGGCATTATCAGCTTTAAAAATACCAATGTGTAAATTACCAATCAGACTTTCTGTGCCATCTGGGTTCATAAATTGTCCACCCGGCACCATACGATGGTAAAGCCCTTCGGGCTTCGGGTCATTACGCCACCCAAAAACTTCAGCATAAAAAGTTGCCGCAGCTGATGGGTCATCAGCAGGAATATCAACAAAAATAAGAGTATCAGTCATGCAGTATATCCATAGGTCAATTCATCAGGCGTAACGAAACGAGTATTAAAATTACTGTTTCAGTAAGGACGATCACCCTGCACCCAGAGACGGTGCATCGTGCGAATATATTTCGTATCGTCAAACAAAGTTCCGGTGTGCAATGTGCACCGGTTATCCCACATTAAAAGGTCACCCACCTGCCATTTATGACGATAAACAAACTTTTCAGCCGTCATAAACTCAATCAGTTCATCAAGCAGAGAAAGGTCAGCTGGATCATCATGCCCTATAATTTCTGTTACAGTTCCTGTAGATGGCCAGAGTGCATATCGTCCGTCTGTTGGGTGTTTTCGAATCAGGGGATGAACTACATCGGGATTATCGCGAATTTGCTGAGCTGTAAGCTTACGTCTCTGATGTTCACGTGTTTCCATAAAATGACGATAAGAGTGATGCAGTCTGAGTTTTTTAAGTGCATTACGCTTTTCTTCCGGCAGAGCGTTATATGCAGCAACACCATCTGCAATAAGCGTGTCACTGCCTTCCTCAGGCACTTCAACTGCATACAGCATTGTACTCATGACAGGCTCTTCTTTATAAGAATAATCCGTATGCCAGCCTACACCATCATTATGAGCCCCGATTGGTCGTCCATCAGTTATTCGGTTTGAAAGGACATAAATTTCGGGAAAATCTGGTAGGGTAAAGTCTTTAATAGTGTGCCCTTCAGGTGTGCCAACACGACGAATAAAACGCATAAGACCATCGGGGTCGAGGCTCTGGCCTCTCAATAACAATGCTCCATGCCGGTTGAAAGCATCTGTTACAGTATCAAGAGTAGCGTTATCAGCCTTCGATATATCGAGATTTTTTACTTCCGCGCCAAAACCTGAGCCCGGTTTAAGTGGAACGATGTGAAGGGACGCCTGAAGCGCCGCTGTATCCGTCATCCTCTGTTTCTCCTCTGAGTCTAACAGTGACATCGTTTCACTGCATTCATTTCGTTCTAGACATTGTTTCGATATCGACTCTTGTCTGAATGCGCCATAGATTAGCATGCACAGGCAACTTACTCACAAGACAGAAAAAACCCTCTTGGTTGGCTTTGCACGTTACCTCCATTGTGAGCAGGCATCGTTTCTGATGTTGTAAAAGAAGAAAAGGAAACAGACATGCGTATGCCAGTTTTGTTTTTTGGGCATGGAAGCCCTGTTATCGCGTTGCAAAATAACGTAACAACACAGCATTGGCGCCACATGGCTCTGCGCGTGGAACAGGATTATGGTCGCCCAAAAGCTATTCTGTCTGTTTCAGCACACTGGCTTACACGAGGGGTAGCTGTTACAGCCATGCCTGTGCCCCCGACCATACATGATTTTGGCCCTTCTTTGCCAAAAGCATTATTTGACGTGCAGTACCCAGCCCCAGGCAGCCCTGACCTGGCCCGTAAAATCGCTTCACTTTTTGCTCCGGTATCTGTTACGCTCGACACTTGGGAGTGGGGACTTGATCACGGGACATGGTCAGTGTTGTGCAAAGCCTGGCCAGATGCAGATATTCCAATTGTACAGCTCAGTCTTGATATAACGCGCAGCCCACAGAAACATTATGCGCTGGCACAAAAACTTAAGCCTCTGCGCGATGAAGGTATTTTAATTATTGGTACCGGCAATATTGTTCATAATCTTCCACGTATGGACTGGGGAAATCAGAATTGTCAGCCTTATCCCTGGGCGCAGTCATTTGATGATTACATCGTCCAGGCGATTGCCAAAGGAAATATACAGGACATTATTGATTACGAAACACAGGGAGAATCAGCATCACTTTCTGTTCCTTCTCCTGATCATTTCTGGCCATTATTTTATACACTGGGCGCTGCACAGCCTGAAGACCGTATTGTTTTCGAGCCGCAGCATATTGAACATGGTTCACTCAGTATGACCAGCGTTGCCTGGTGGCCTTGATCTTCAGCATACCAGTGACAGATTTTTGGTCGGACTGACATTTTTATGATCTCATCTACCTGCAATAAAGGAGTAATTTTTCTATGACTACAGCCCCTTCACGTAAAATTTTATCTGATGCAGCTTCGTTCATTCTTGATCGCTGGTCGCCACGCGCATTTGAAGCAGCACCAATTACTCAAAGTGAACTTCTGGCACTTCTTGAAGCTGGTCGCTGGGCTCCTTCCGCCTACAATAATCAGCCCTGGCGTTTTATCTATGCACGCCGCGACACACCGGAGTGGGAACGTTTTGTGTCATGGCTGATTCCCTTTAACCAATCATGGGCATCAAACGCATCAGCTCTGGTTTATATTGCCTCTCATACAGTAACAGTTTCTTCTTCAAGCCCTGAACCCCGGCCAGCACCGACTCATGCGTTTGATACTGGTGCAGCAAGCATGCTCATTCAGCTGCAGGCGTTACAAGCAGGCTGGGCAACCCACCCGGTAAGTGGCTTTGACGCAGAGCTGGCACGTGCAGGGCTAGAGCTACCAGAGGAATATGCACTTCATGCGGCTCTGGTTATTGGTAAACAAGGTGATGCCAACATTTTACCGGAAGGTATTCGCGAGCGCGAAGTTCCTTCTGAACGGACAGAACTTGTAAAGCTATCGTTTGAAGGTCGCTTTATATCTCAATAAAAAGCAACCTGTCTTTTTTAAAAAATAATTTTCAAAATCTGGTAGTTTTAAACTTTATAAAAAACTACCAGATTTATGTAGTCCACGCAGTTATCAAATCCTGGACGGATACAGATGTTGCACAGTGAGTAGAAAGAATAGCCAGGGCATTTCTATGTGTTTTAACATCAAAAGCTGCACAGGCATCCTGAGCAATAAAAACATCAAAATTACGATGAAATGCATCACGCGCTGTGGCATCTACACAGCAATCAGTTGTGAAACCGCACAAAATGAGAGTTTCTATCTTTTTGCCCTTAAGATGGGTCTCAAGATCTGTTCCTGAAAAAGCACTATAAAGTAGTTTTTCAACTTCGGGATCTCCCGGCTGTGGTGCCACTCTGTAATACTCAGAACCTGTTGTGTCAGCACGACAAATTGAAATTTCATCAGCCATACCCGAGCGTATCATAAACCGCCTGAGTGCGCGTGAATCTGTTTCAGATCGCGTTACAACGCGTATAAACCATGGCGTGATACCCGCTTTGCGGGCAGCGGCAATCAGATGCTCTGAGTGTGATATTGCCTGTTCCGCTGCCTGTATATCCATTCCGCTCTGAGCCATCACAAAGCCGGGTGCAGCAAAATCTTTTTGTATGTCTATAACAAGTAATGCTGTGCGTGAGGGTACAACATGCTGAGCTAAAGATCTCATGCCTCATCCTGTAAACTTGGTCGACGTAAGAAGGCGAGAGCCAGAGTAAGAAGCAGACCAATCGCTGCAAACGCCATAAAAATCATACGAAAACTACCAGTACTGTCATGAATAAGTCCTCCCAGCCAGGGACCAAACGCCGCAGCCGTCGAAATGAGACACATGGTTGCATAAAGTTCAAGATTATGACGCGTACCAAAATACTCAAGCAGTAGCATTGCACTGGCAACGTAAGATAAACCTACCCCCAAGCCCATGGTAACAATAAAAACTCCAAGTGTAAGACTGCTCTGAGGCATAAGAAGAGTAGCCGAAGCCAGCATCAGCGCTGCTGTGGCTGCACCAGTCAGTATACGCCCGCCAGCAACACGACCAGCCTCACCAGCTATAAAAGCACCAGCAGCGGCAAGCAAAGCAACCATAGACATAATTTCAGCAGCATGTGTGGCTGATAAACCATGTTCGGTAAAATGCTTTACAGAAAAACTATGAAGTGTCGTGCTAATAGCAAGGCAGCCTGTATAAGCCGTAACAATAACCCAGAAAGCCGGTGAACGCAGGGCAGTTCTGGCAGGCCATCCGCGCTTGCGTATGGTATTATCATGCGCGATGTCAAAGGGAATGCCATGAACAATCAGAGCTGCAATAATACTGCATAAACTCGTTGCAAGAGCACAAAACCACCAGAATGGTCGCCATCCATGCAACGTGCTGTTTATACCAATATATAAAAGTGGCCCTGCAATTGACCCTAGTCCACCAATCCCAAAATATAACCCCATGGGGCGGCTTGATTGCTCAAACAGGTTCGCAACAACATATGTGCCCGGAACTGTACCTCCAAGTGTAAAGGCACAGCCTATAAGCAATGTACCCAGATCATATTCAAACTTACTTACAGCCATTGCCAAAAAAGCAAAACCGGAAGCGAGAAGACACCCTGCACTGATAAGCGTAGCTACAATACCAAAATGTCTTATAGTAATTGCTGGCAAAGGGCTGATCAGCCCACAGGCAAGCCCCAGAAGAGTAAAGCCAAAACCTGCTTCGCTCCAGTTCAGGTGCAGGTCACTCACCATAGCAGGCAAAACAACGCCCAAAGCATTAAATGAGCCTGCCATGAGAAAAAAATATAATGCTGTAACAGCAGCAAGAGCAAAATAACGTCGGGGTGCTGAAAGCGCTGCACGCTTTACAAGCGGTATCACAGTAAGATCTTCGCTGGAGACGGCGAGAGGCATGGGACAAAGCTCCGCATCAGAAACCCCTCCTGACATAAAAGGAAGGGTGGGTTGTCCAAAATTCTGGCCATGAATATCGCAAAGACACGGCCAGCATCAGAAGATGCTATGCCGTATCGGCAGAGATATTCTTGTATGAGAAGACCATATTATGTTCCGATTGCGCAATAAATAAATATCATTTATATCGACCATCTCCCCTGCTATTCCTCCGTAGCTTTATCAAGAGAATACCGACGCCATTCACGGGGGGTCATTTCATAGGTGTAGCGAAAACTGCGACTAAAATGTGCGGCATCATTAAATCCCCATCGAAAACAAATTTCTGAGATGGAAAGATGAGCTGAATGAGGACTGGCGAGGTCATCATGGCATCGTGCCAGGCGTCGTTGCCGCAGGTACTGGCTAAAATTTTGCCCTGTGCTGGCAAAAAGCTTTTGCAAACTTCGTGGGGAAATACCATGCTTACGTGCAACAGCGGTCATGGTCAGGTCAGGATCTGTAAGCTCTGATTCAATCAGCTGGCATAGGCTGTGCATAGCGGCAATACGTCTGTTAAATGGCCTGTCCCCCCCACCATAAGCAGGGTCACTGAGTACACAGCCTATCAAAAGCTCTGATAAGGAAAGCTCTATGGCTCGCAGCTGTCGGACATCCATAGCTTCAAGAGAGCCCCCCAGAGACTGTAGAAAGCCGGCAAGAACCTGCCTTATTCCCGGTGACGGATCAAGCACACCAACGCGCAGAGGTGTAGGCGCGAGAAGACGAAAATGCAGAGCTAACCTGGGTAGCCTGACATACAGCATTGAAAAAAATCGGGGGAGTGTCAGCACAGCATCAGTGGCCAGAGAGCCACAGGCAATCGATCCGGCACTGAAAGGCCAGCTTTTACCACCTGATTCCAACATGGCAGCGGGAGCGCCTGCAGGGCCTTCTTCTGATAGCAGCAGGGCGAGCCATACACCATCTGTCTGGGCAGAGTAACGTCCGGCAATCCGCTGCGGCGATCCTGTCAGGCGAGTAATTTCGATACCCAGTGGTGTAACAACCTGAATAACGCGACCCACTGTGTTCTGACGCAGATCAAAACGGTGTTCAGTATTCATTGTCGGAAGAAGAGTCGCTTCTGGTAACGACAGGCGTGCAAGCGTTTGACGCCATACATACGCAGCTGGCTGGTCTGTGTGATTTATAAGGTCAAAAGTCCATGGTTGCACGGTGATATCCTCTCAATCAGCCGGGAGCATACAAATAAGCATCACATTCAGACAAGAAACAGATTGGAACGAATGTGTAATATTTTCGTGGACTTTACAATCGGTTTGCGAAACGATTAGCCAGCTAAAAGGAGAAGGGCCCATGCCCAGAATTTCATCGCCGGTATTTGATCTGCCCTCAGAAAACGGCGGAAAGGATTTTGGTATTTTTATGCCGATTGCGAATGGTGGCTGGATACTCTCAACGACTGCACCAAAAATTGACGGATCGTATGAGTATAATCGTCGAGCCGCAGTGCTGGCTGAAGAAATTGGCCTTGATTTTATCATGTCGATGGCAAAATTTCGTGGGTATGGTGGCCTTAATCAGCAATGGGATATCTCGCTTGATTCTACTGTCCTGATGAGCGCGCTGGCCGCTCAGACAAAGCGTGTTAAGATATGGACGACTTTTCAGACACTGCTGCATAACCCTGCAGTTGTCGCGAAAATGATAGCAACGCTTGACCAGGTAAGTAACGGACGAGCAGGCCTTAATGTTGTGCCTGGTGCTTTTAAAGATGAGTTTGCACAAATGGGTGCCTGGCCCGAAACACTTGGTCATGATGCTCGTTATGATTACGCCTCTGAATGGATGTCAGCCGTACGTCGCCTGTGGGAAGAAAAAGGCGAGATTTCTGCCAACGGTCAGTATATAAAACTCAACCATTGTATTTCTGAACCCAAACCCATTCAGAAACCCAGGCCTTTTGTAGTTGCTGCAGGGCAGTCTGAAAAAGGTATGGATTTTGCTATTCATAATACAGATGCATTATTTATCGGCGGCCGAGATGATGCCGAAATGCGTAACATTAGTCAGAAGGCAAAAGAAAAAGCTAAGGCTGCCGGGCGCAGGTTACGCACTTACGCTATGGCTATTATCGTGCAGGAAGAGACTGACGCTGAAGCAGAAAATACAATGAATGTATTTCGTGAAGGCTTTGATGAGGAGGGTTTTCGTAACATGCTCCGCTCGTACGGAATGATAGATGCCGAAATTGGCAAAGAAAATGCAATGACCGCCAGAGCCAGAACAGGGTTTATGGCACCTCATATTGCCGGCTCATCAGCCACCATCATTAAGCGGATCGAACAGGTTATTGATGAAACAGGTCTGGATGGTCTTATGCTGATTTTCCCTGATTATGAAAAAGGATTAAAAAATCTGGCAAAAGAGGTGTTACCAGCTCTGAGGGCACGGTACAGTGCATGACAGACGCCCTGACACACCAGCTGGAGGCGCTCCTTAACCGTGATACGCTGCGTCAGCGTATTCTTGAGTTATGTCGTATTCCCTCTCCGCAGGGGTACGAACGCAAAGCCGGAGAATATATTGAACACTGGATGGCTGAAGAAGGCTTTCATCCCCGCCGTGTTTCAGCTGTGCCGGAACGTTTCCATGTTATAGGAAGTATTGGCGGATATGCACCGGCTGAGAAAAAAGCGCATGACCTCCTGATTGCATCACATCTCGATACAGAGGGTGGACTTGACCCGAAGGAGGCACGCTGGTGTGTGTCTCCACATGCTACACCGCAAGAGCCTGTTGCGGAGCATGATGGTATTTTTACCGGTGCTGCGGTTTCTAATGACCGTGGCCCCATGGCCTGTTTTTTAATGGCCGGCAGCCTGATTCAACAAGCAGGCATAAAGCTGGCCGGACGGCTGCATATGGCGGCTTGTCCCGGTGAGATAGGCCCTGATCCGATTGATGAACGTGAAGGAGTAGCACAGTCGGGAAAAGATGTGGGAGCAGCTTATCTGCTGGCAAACGGCGGTATAGCTCCTGATTATATGATTGCTGCTGAAGGTACCGATTTTGCTGTAACAGCTCAGGGCGCGGGTTATGCAATTTTTCGACTCAGCCTTTATGGCGAGCAGATTTTCACTCCTCTATTCAACTCAGATGCTCCTGTCAAAAACCACCCTAACCCAATTTACCGACTGGGTGAGGTAATTGAACGCCTTCATAACTGGGCACCAGAGTTTGAACGTGCTCACCGGTTCGAAACACCCTGGGGAACCACCATTCCTAAAGTGCAGATCGGCGCTATCAGAGGCGGTTTACCTTATAGCCTGGGAGGCGGCACAGGGGTATGCGCTCTGTATATCGAAGTCGGGCTTTCCGCCATTGATCGTGTGCAGGATGTAAGGCGTGCTTTAGAAACTGTCATTAAGGATTCTGGCTCTTATGCACTTGAATGTGTTGCCTATCGTCAGGGAGCTGTTGCCAGCGAGCAGGAAGTCGCACCCTTACTGGAGGCTATTTCTGAAGCAACACAGGCTGTACGTCACACAAACCTGGAAGTAGCTGATCCTGTTTATGCCTCTATGTGGCGCGATCATAATGTTTTTAATCGGGCGGGAATTCCTGCCGTAACTTTTGGACCGCGCCGCTGGCGACCAACACTTAATGATTTTGTGACGACAACGCTGCTTTACGCACAGACAGCCATTAAAATTTGTGGTGTTGCTGCTTAGGGAGACTTCATAAATGAAAACAGCTTGCATTGAAGGTAATGTTATCGTTCGCCCCATGACGGCCAGAATAGGAGCCGAAATTGAAGGTGTCGATCTGACATGCAGTTTGGAACTAAAGACGGTAAAAGAAATACGTGACGCACTTTTGCGCTACCAGGTCATTTTTTTTCGTGATCAGCCTCTGTCACATGAGGATCATTTGCGCTTTGGGCGTTCCTTTGGCTCTCTGGCTATTCACTCAGGCGTATCAGGCCTGCCTGACTATCCTGAGGTTGTGGCTATTCACGCAGATGCGGATTCAAAATTTGTTGCCGGTGAAAACTGGCATTCAGACTTATCCTGCAATAATGAACCACCTCTTGGTAGTATTCTAATGATGAACACTGTGCCTGATTATGGCGGTGACACATGTTTTTCATCAATGTATGCCGCTTATGAAGCTCTGTCTGAACCGATGCGTCACTTTCTGGATGGTCTGACAGCCATTCATGATGGAGAACATGTCTACCGCCCTATTGTCGGCAATAATGGAAAGACCTTTCCATGTAGTGAACACCCTATAGTGCGTACACACCCTGAAACCGGACGGAAATGCCTGTTTGTTAATCAGTCTTATACAACGCGCATTCCTCAGCTTTCAAAGCCCGAAAGTGATGCTGTACTGAGTATGCTCTACCGCCACTGTATGGCGGCAGATTTTCAGGTACGTTTTCGCTGGCGACCTAATTCTGTGGCCTTTTGGGATAATCGGTGCACGCAGCATCAGGCGATATGGGACTATTACCCTGCGGTACGTTCTGGTTTTCGTGTGACCATCTCAGGCGATAAGCCTTTCTGATACCTTTTTGCGATCTGGACTGATCATGACACATCCTATTCTGAATGATGCGTTATTTGACGCAATGAAAACCTCTGTTCTGCCGACAGAAGAGGCTGAAAGCCTGCCACCTTTGTGCTATACAGATGCTGAGTTTTATCAGTTTGAAAAAGAAGCTATTTTTTCAAAAGAATGGCTTTGTGTCGGACGTGAAACATGGGCAGCTCACCCTGGCGACTATTTCACCTCATTTATAGCTGATGAACCATTGATTGTTGCCCGTGGACGAGATGGCGTCCTGAGGGCAATGTCGAGTGTATGCCAGCACCGTGCTATGCTGGTTGCTGAAGGGAGTGGTAAAGCCCGGGCATTTGTTTGTCCTTACCACCACTGGACCTACGCGCTTGATGGCTCTCTGGCTTCTGCTCCGGCTATGGAAAAATCATGTAAATTCCACAAAGAAAATTTTAATCTTCCAGTTTTTGCTCTCGAAATCTGGGAGGGCTTTGTTTTTATTAATTTTGATCAAAATGCAGCACCACTTGCACCACGTCTTACAAAAGTCTCTGAAGTGCTGAAAGGATATAATCTTTCTCAAGCTGAAGGCGAAAAACCAACTGAGGAATTAAGTTACCCCTGGAACTGGAAAGTCATGTTTGAAAACAACAATGACGGTTACCATGCCAGTAAATTACATCAGGGGCCACTGCATGATTTCATTCCCAGTGAGCTGGCAGAATTCCCTGATGACCTGCCTGATAATACGGCAGGATACTACCGCACAAACCGTACGCTACATCCTGATGCGGCTTTTAATGCTACACAACGAGCTGTTTTTCCGATTTTCCCTGACCTGACCGCTGATGAACGTCATCGTATGGTTTTTGCTAATGTTCCACCTACATTATCGCTGGTGATGACGACAGATTCTATCATTTATCTTATTCTTCGGGCTGATGGTCCTGAAAGTCATCGAGTAGATCAGGGGGTTCTGACTACAAAACAGGCAAAATCTGATCCGGCATATCAGCAAAAAATGGCAATGAGTTTTCTGGCGGCCAGCGAAATCATCGATCAGGATCTTCATGTTGATGAAATGGTCCAAATTGGTTTGCGCTCACGTTTCGCGCCGCGTGGACGATATTCATGGCAGGAAGGTGCACAACGTTTGTTTAATACCTGGCTGGTTCCTCGGTATTGTGACACATGGAACAAATTGAAACGTAAAGATTTTACAGAATTTTAATCAGAAAGATGTAATCAGCAAAAGGCAGGCAAGATATTGAACTGCCTTTTGACTATTTGTATTTATCTCATCAGATACACATAATTTCGAAGTCCCTGACCGTGGGTTAGGCTATATGAACGTCAGATGGAGCGGATTAAGCCGTTTTTTCCTCTGACGCACAGCATACCACGCGTGGATGACCTGCTGTTCTGAGAGGGATCGTTTATGTGCTCTGTAACGAACTTCAGTGGAAAAACGCTCCGAAAGCGTATGGTCCGTAATTCATATCGCCGCACGTTTCATCTTCTATCTTAAAAAATGAGTCCTGAGCCTAAATAGCAGAGCAGAAAACTCGCTTTTATTCTGATAAAATCATATCCATGCTCTTCAGACCGGAACATTGCGCTCACCGCTCCAGTCTGAAAATTATTCTTCTGGCAACTTTCTCAACTCATCAGACTTAAAGTAATATTACCTTTAAGGCAGTCGTGTAAACTATACTACAGAGTCTCATGATTTACGATTTTCAGGCAGGCTATCACGTCTTATTTTCATGTGCGCACCGACCACTCCATCAACAACCTGGGTTACACCCAAATCTCCTGAAACGGAAAGAAGAGAATAGGCTTCATCAGAGGATAAACCTGTTTCTTTAAGCAATGATAACATATCGAGCGAAGCTTCTTTTGCCGCACGGTCAAGTGTGTCTCCAAAACCATGAACAATGAAATATTCAGGCGTTTCCAGCAGAGGAGAACGAAAAGTGAAGTCCTTTCGTAATATGACCTGAAAAAGAACGTCCAAAGATGCTTCAATAGCTGTACCACTAATTTCACCGTCGCCCTGGCTAATATGCGGGTCACCGATAGAAAACAGGCCACCATCAACCTGTACCTTATAATACATTGTCGCACCAGAACCTATACGCCAGTTATCAATATTGCCACCATGCAGACCTGGCGGAACAGTACTCACTCTGCCAGCGACGTCAGGAGCAACTCCAGCAGTACCCAGATGAGGCCTTACTGGAACACGAACCCCCTTTAAGGCCGGCTGACGATCACACTCAGGGCAGCTATTGATACGCCCCGGCGTCAAATATTTTTCTTTTATATCATATGCATAAACAGCATGAGCCATATTTGTTGCAGTATCAAGGTTATAAATAGTTACCCGTTCACGCTCCCCAAGTTCGCTATAAAGCTGCCCCCAATGTGCTGCGAGATTTGAACCGTAATGAAAGCGTGGCGTCATAGAGAGATAGCGTACTTCGATCATGTCACCAGGTTTGGCGTCACGAATATAAATAGGCCCGGTCATCAGATGTACACCCGGAGTACGATCAGCTTCAGGAATGGTTTTCCATATCTGATGCATGGCGTCATCCATTAATAAATTGGGGTCATCACCAGCATGATGTGTCAGGGCTTCAGCCTGAATTAAATCTCCCGAGTTAATAATAACAGCCGGAGCAAGTGACGCATCAAAATAGCCCCAGTGAACATTATGTGGCGTCGCTTTAAGATGATGTAGGGCCTTTGGCTGACCAGATAAGCGGGTTATCCCTGAATCACACATAAAAACCATTAATATTACCTCTACACAGAAGTGGTTTTGATACCGGAACAATATCTGAGCTCAGCATTATAGAAAGAAGATAATAAGCTGGAATTGTATCAGAGCGCCCATATCCTTAACACGCGCGCACAAGCCCTATTATGATCTTGTTTTTGTAAGGAGGGATATGATTGTCAAAAGAACAATTTTCTTTTTTCTCATACTGGTGAACTGCCAATGACGAATTCAGTTTTACCAATGCGTGTCACACGCATAACACCTCTTACTACACGGATTATAAGTCTGACGTTTGAGCCTGTATCAAAGCTTTCTTTGCCTCCTGTAGTAGCTGGTTCACATATTGATGTTCATATGCCAATACAGGGGGGGATTATTCGTCAGTATTCACTCACAAACACTCCTGGTTGCCAGACACATTATCAAATAGCAGTTCAGCGTGAAAATCACGGCCGTGGCGGCTCATTATGGCTACATAATCAGGTTTCAGTGGGTGATATTCTCAATATTGGAATACCAAGAAACCTTTTTACTTTTTCTGAAATGGCACCACATCATGTTCTGATAGCAGGTGGTATTGGTATAGTACCCATCTGGTCACTGGCTCGTGCGCTAATGCAACGTAGTTCAACATGGGAGTTACATTATGCCGCCCCCTCCCAAGCAGAAGCTGTGTTCTTCGATGATATCCTGATGCAATCAGGAAAACGTCTGACATCTTATTTTCCCAGCAATGGCCAACCTCGTTTATCACTATCATCTCTGGCCAAAAATTGCCGGACAGATGCACATATTTATTGCTGCGGACCTAATCGTATGATGACAGACTTTGATATAAGTTTTTCTTTTTTCCCTGAAATACAAAGACACAAAGAGCTTTTTAGTGCTGTAGCAAATCCTGCAAAACATGATGGCTTTGAAGTAGTTTTGGCAAAAAGTGGCCGCAATATTCATGTTAAATCTGATCAAACTATACTTGAAGCTTTACGTGAAGCTGGTATAAGCGCTGCTTTTTCGTGTTCAGAGGGAGTATGTGGTATGTGCGAAACACGCATACTTGAAGGTGTTGCAGACCATCGTGATAGTGTTTTAACGGCTGATGAACAACGACGTGGTGAAACAATGATGATATGCTGTTCAGGCGTAAAAACACCCCGTATTGTTCTGGATATATAATACGATAACGTAACGTTATGATGATTTTATTTCGTTTCCAGAACATAATGCAGGAGCTGGAAGCAAGAAAAAGCAACTCTGCAATCTCTAAACTGGTCAGCATAATGCAGCTGCTTTAGCCGCACGCAACGCAAGGAGAAACTCATGCGCACAGGTTCGTGGCTTCGTCATATTGCGTTGAACAGCACTATCCTGACCCTTTTTGTCTCATTTAATTGTACAACTGAAATCAGGGCTGCAACAACTGGAAGTAAAAAAATCACAGTTAAAACTACTGATAACCGGCATACATCAGCAGTCAGAAACAGGAAACTCCCAAAACCAGCTATAGCAAGTCCTGAAGTTATTCAGGTTCATGGGGCGTCTAATACACCAAACGTTCAAAATATACCTACATCTGTTACGGCCATTAGTGCCGCAACCCTCGAGCATCAGAATGTAACCAGCCTTTCCGGAATGAATGGTCTTGCTCCTGGTCTGAATATCGCAAAAACGGCAGGCTATCAGACCAATATCCAGATACGTGGTGTGGGCATGCAAACTGCCCAGAACACATTGACAACATCAACAGGAGTACCGGTTTTTATTGATGGTGTTTACATCGCTAACTCTGTTTCCCTTGATCAGACATTTTTCGATCTTTCTTCTATAGATGTTTATCGCGGACCTCAGGCCACCCGATATGGGCAGAGTGCGCCAGGTGGTGCCATCGTTATTAAAACAGCTGATCCGACTTTTGATAAATTTTCTGGCAAGGTTGAGGCCTCAGGAGGAAATTATAACCTTGCCCGCGGACGAGCTGAGCTGAATATTCCGATTACCAGTAATCTGGCTATTCGCGGCTCATTTCAGTCTTATACACATACAGGATTTGCTCACACGACTTCTCCCTATCTGGGACGCTATGGCCTGGATGACGCACAGGATAATGCCGGTAAAATTGCAATTAAGTGGCAACCGTTCAGAAATTTTACAGCTACCCTGACAGGACAATGGTATAATTCCACCCCACATGGTGCAGAGCAAAAAAACATCCTTGATCCCTCAACTAACCCGCGTGTTGTTAACCAGGATTACCCAGCCAGAACCTTACTCACAACAGCACTTTACCACCTGAACCTCGACTGGAAACTGTCAGACATTGAGCTGAGTTCAGTCACTGCTGCGCAGCATGTTCGCGATCATGAGCAGTATGACAATGCACATCTAAGTGACAAAATTTTAGGTTTGTATGACATACTGCCTAATAATAACAATACAATGAATAACTACTCCGAAAATTTTTCGATCAAATCTCGCAGACCAATGCCTATTGATTGGGAGGTTGGTCTTTTCATGATGGGACAAAGAGGTCATGCTTATATGACTGAGTTTAGTGGCACAGATTATTCCGGCTGGCCTAATTTTTCTGTCCCCGGGAATCTGACAACCAGCCCTCCAGGAAACCTGAAATATGGTAACCAGCAAACAGCCACTCGATTTGCTGTGCAACCTTACGTCGAGCTGGGTTATCATATTACTGAGCGATTGCATTTATGGGGTGGCGCACGCTTTAACTATGATCGCTATAGTTCAAACAGCAATACGTTCTCAGCTTACGGTAACGCTTCAAGTCAGCATAGCTTTTCAACAAAAGTACCGACCTGGAAAGTTGAGTTAGATTATAATCTCACGAATCCATCAGCAAATATAAAAAGTATGCTCTATGCTTCTGTTGGAACAGGATACAAGCCTGGTGGAGTGAATGTTGCGACAACAGCTAAATTTATAAGTGCAGATTTTAAACCTGAGCGTATTCTTAACTATGAAATTGGCGCTAAAAACTGGTTCTTTAATCATCATCTAATGTTTAATCTCTCAGCTTTCTACGCCAATTATAAAAATATGCAGTATATTGCTGATGATCCCTACCCTTATGCTTATGGAATAGCTAACGTACCCAAAATCAATCTATATGGGATTGAGATGGAAAGTGCTTATGTAACAATGGAAGGCAGACTGCGCATCGATGGCTCTTTAACACTGGAAAAAAGTCGCATCACATCAAATTACCGATCTCTTGATGCGTCAACGGTTAATGCAGCATATGGTGCCTCCTCTGCATGTGCAAATGGTGGTCAGTACTACAGCACAGCCTGCTGGGCAGCTGTTGAAGCATCCGCACCTAATGTGAAAGGCAATCAGGCCCCAGGCATGCCTAATGTTCAGGCTTCTCTGTCAGCGTCATATTTATGGGATGTACCCGGCGGCTCACTGCTAACTCGCCTGCAATATATTTATCGGGGTAATTATGCGGCACGTATTATCGACAACCCCAGGCTTGACCATGTGCCAGCATATTTCCTGTTTAATGCTTTTCTTGAATACAAACCCAAAAACAGTCAGTGGCGTTTTTCATTTGCCGCTACAAACCTGACAAATGTTGCTGGTGTAAATTCGCGCTTTACTGATCCTTATGGCACAAATCAGACAAGTGAACAGTATATTGCACCACGTCAGTTTGTTGGGACGGTTGGATATAGTTTTTAAAATCACCATTTTTATCAGGGTACATCTGTGATTCCATTCTTTAGGTGATGACTGTAAACGATGAGATAAAACCGTCCGGTTTCTTTGATGTTGAAGAATGGCTTGCTCAACTGAGGGTGCCGGGTGATCAACCCGAAGTATTTTCCCGGACTGTGGATGTTAAGGTGTTTCATCTTGATCCGGAGAGGATCTTGCTTAAGGCCGGTATCGCAAAGGCACTGGTCCTCTCTATGATACGGTTCTGGTCTTTAAACTTTCAAAAGGTATTATGTACTTTTTGACGTGAGTATTGCAGAACAGATGGATGAATACTGCACACAAATAGAGAAATCGAAGAACTTTTGATTGTTTCCTCTTTTTCCCGATTCCAGTTTTTTATCGTATTGATTTCTGGTTCGTGGACCTGCTTTTCACTCTATATTTTGGGTCGAGAGAGGGTCTCATACCCCGGATTGCTACCCGTTCGGATTAATCCGCTCCAGGAAGAGAAAGCGGTTCATATTATAGGCTCAGGACTCATCCTCTAAGACAGAAGATGAAGCTTGCTGCGATGTGGATTGCAGACATGAATGTATGAGCGCAGCGGTCGTATCGTGTTGCCACCCGTCGCCAGTCTTTGAGCTTTGCGAACATGTTTTCGATCAGATGACGCTTTTTATACAGATGCCAGTCGTAAGGTGGTTTTGATTTTCGAAGTTTCTTCTATAGCCTGAAAATTATCGACAAACCTGTTCTCTTTACCCCACCAGCGCTCTGACACGCTGACGGATGGCTTCCAGTTCTTCAGATGAAAATTTTAAATATTAAGGCTTAAGTCTCTGTCATGACGTAAACCATGCCAGCTCAGTAAGGTATCCGCTAAAAAAAACATAAGCGCAGCAACTGTGCAGGTAAGTGCTATTCCAAAAAATACGAGCAACCACCCTGATGTTGATGCATCTCGTATTGAACCTACAAACAGCACCATTGCTGCACCGCAAGTTGAAGCCCCTCCAATTCCATTCAGGATAATGGCAAGGTCCAATACAAAAATGCGACGATGCAAGCGAACCTGCTGGTGATTGAGCTGTTCAGGTGTGTCGAAAACGTTTACCGGTGTATCATCTGTCTTTGGTGCGTTAATTTTATTACGAACCTCTTCAAGGTGATCTGTTACTCGTGAGAGACGAGTATTGAACACGTTTATAAGAGTTCCTATACCAGAAAGCATGAAGACAGGTGTTAGCGCGACTTGAATTAAATGCGCAGCACTATTGAGAGGATCTAAACCAGAAGAGAGAGGGAAAGGCATGATCCAAATGTTATCACAAAATACATCAGTGAGAAATGAAATTTTATTCAGCCTGTTATAAGTATGCTCCTACAGGATCAGGATTTACCCCAGGAATTCTCAAAACCTCTTATTTTTAATTTTTTATGATTCCATATCATGCTGCGTTATAGGTGAAAAATAGCAAAAACGATGGTCCTTCTTCATAACAAATGGCGGGCTTTAACCTATGAGTTCTTTGCTTCAAGAACAGTATTAACCCATTTAACAACCTCTCGCTCAGGGCTTTGATCTTGTGTAATAATACATGAGCGTAAGTTTAATGGCGTTCCTTCAAGAATATATCTAAGCCGTTCTTCATCCATGTCATAAAAATAACGGCCATTATCCAGTCTGATACCAGCCCCCAGTTTGAAGGACACATACCCTATACCAGACGGTTTCAGAGCTTGAGCCAATTTATTATACGCTTCTTTTTGCTCTTCCTGTGCCAGGTGTAAAAGCGAAGCACAGCACCAGAAACCATCAAACTGATTGTGCCAGGCAATACCAGAAAAAAGCATCTGATATACCGACACGGAATGGTTGGCTGTTCTGAGACGTGTACGCTTAACCATCTCCAGGCTGCCATCAATTGCTGTAACCTGATAGCCTCTTTCAGCAAAGGCTAAGGCATCCCTCCCTACACCACATCCCGCATCCAAAATATTACCGCCCTGAACAACATAAGGGAGAAACAGGTCATAAATCCTGGTCATATCAACCGTAGCTGTCCGGCTCTCAAAAACCTGAGCATTTTGCTCATACCATGACAATGTTTCAAAAAG
The DNA here is from genome assembly GCF_002153695.1 of Acetobacter sp. DsW_059. Taxonomy (NCBI): domain Bacteria; kingdom Pseudomonadati; phylum Pseudomonadota; class Alphaproteobacteria; order Acetobacterales; family Acetobacteraceae; genus Acetobacter; species Acetobacter sp. DsW_059. Next base: position 10,890 of record NZ_JOPI01000013.1, on the reverse strand, counting down.
ACTGATCATCATATCTTTCTAATGGCTCCCATGTATGAATAAGAGCGTCTCGCGCTATCTGTTGTCGGTGACGCAGAAAACTACGACGTGCCTCATCATTCACACCCATTTGCAACAAAATGGTTTCCCTTAATGGGTGATGACTCTCTACAAGCCAGGAGTTACGGGCATATAAACGTGACACCAGCCTATCAGAAGGCGTACTGGCAAACTTCCCTCCTTCTCCCCGGTTACACTTCTTACACGACAGAACCAGATTCCGTACCCCGTCAGCATCGGACATAAGCCTGCGGTCTTTCAGTATCCAGGAAAAAAAATGGTCAACATCAGCTTCTTTCAGAAGCATCTTCCTGCTGCAATAAAAGCAATGCCCCTTCTGATACCCATTCAACGCTGGTTTCACGCGGCTGAGCGAAACGCGCCGGACTTTTTGGAAAAATAGTTCCTGTGTTTCTATATCAAGCTGGAGAGCAACGTTCGCACACGGCAACTCATACTGCCATGCACCTTCCACAAGACGCCATCTGGCCTCAACTTCATCGAGCAAATCTTTTGCCGGAATGGCAGCAGGACCATATTTTAGACAGTCGTTTTAGCTGGATACGGTTAGAGAAACTGGCAAGACTGGAAGAAATCAGACTGGGCCACGCCCTTGTTCCGGGACGTCATGACCGCTCGATTGTCAAAGCTCTCGGGCAGGAAGGCAGAAATCGTGAGGCTGAGCAGGTGAAAGCGCTCATACCGGCTACAACACGGGAGAAACCCTGTTCTGCCACCCGGACGTATCCCGGTCAGGGGTATGAAGGACTCTCTCAAAAAGACAGTACCTGCACCCACAGGGCGAACACACAGAACGATGAGGCTGGGCGAGATCAGCCAGCGCGCCTGTATCGTGGGGATCATCAAAGAGAAAACGGCCATTCTCACCCGTCAGGCGCCGGAAAGAAGCCTGCCTCCCCTGAACCGCACGCACAGCCTGACGCAATGGACATATGAGCTGACAAAATACCAGAAACAGCTCAGACGTTGCAGGAAGCGTTACAGCACAGCCAAAAAAGAATGGCAGAAGGCACAGGCCAGCTGGTGGCGGCGTCTGAGCGGTATCAGCAGGCGGCGTAAGCAGGTCATGGAGGAGAAGTTTCTGCACCTGCTCGACATGATCCGTTATGTGGTGCAGGCCCTGCTGCATATCACCGGGTTGCGGGCCATCCCGCCTGAGCCTCTCAGAACAATCCTGACACCACAGGACAAGCCCGCCCTGGAGCGGTTCATAAAGGAGTATGACGATGAGTTTACGGCCATGGCTCATGCCTGCAAAGCTCTCACACTGGCTGAACCAGCGCTTTGACAGGATAGTCCGCGCTCGCGGGGAGAGGAGCAGGAAATGGAACAAGGCCCATCAGCCTGAGAAGGCGCAGGCTGGTCGTGAGATCACGCAGCTGCGTGCGTTACTGAAAACCAGACCAGGGATGCCTGAACACAGAGAGCTGGTTCAGCAGCTCACCCACCTGCTTCCCGCTGAGATATTCCGGCAGCCGGAGCTGAAGCCGGAACCCAAACAGGAAGTGACGCGCAAAAACGCGCCAAAAACATGGAGACCACCCTCAATTCTGCACTGACAAGGGCCTCGTCCGGATCGAAGATATCGAAACATCAAAGAAAGCAGAGGATTTTTCGAACCCTCCACTTATCTTTTCAGCACTATGTTGTCTGCCATGTCAGGCTGTAAGAGAGCCTTTTGTTACATCTCCCTCAAGAAGATATGGCCCCGCACTTATAACCTCAACAGAGAGCAGACCTACTGTATCAGGATTACTTCTGCACAATGACAGATGAGCACGGCCTGTCGTCCACCGGCATGCAGGGTGCTCCAGTCCTGACCATCCCCCGGCAGAATCTTCACGCAGATGCATATCAATAGCACTGGTTCCTGAGGCCTCCATCAGGGTAATCTGACCAATCAGAACACCCAGATTACGCCTGTCATCAACATAGGGACCAACAGCATCAGCAGGGCGACCGGAGCGTGAGGCAATGATAACTTCCCCGACACATGCCGGCAGCATAAAAATAACCTTATTCCCTACCTGACGCGCAGGGCGGATAAGCATGTTATTACCAGCAATAAGATGCAGGTCGGCATCAGTCGTTAAAGCGGGCATGTGACCGTTAAAATCAAGTCCCATTTCACCTGCCCGTTCATTCAGACGATGAAACAAAGGCTCAGCAAATTCACGGCTCACATCCAGTACGGCAGCTGCGTCCTCTTCCCACAGCTTCGCTCTCGGGCTCAGAGTGATAACATTTGTATCCTGACGGAAAACATGACGGTTACCCGTATCAAGGTAGCTTTCTGTCAGCATACCGTTTGCCATGATGACAGAGTGGTCTTCTGTTTCAATATGAAAATATTCATAAGAAGCAAACGATGTATCATAGAAGATCGACCGGCCATTAACGAGCATACGAGCCGGGATAAATCTGTTTTCAAAAAACAGACAATGTTCAGAAGTCACCAGCAAGTCTTCAAAAGGCACACCAGGGGCAACAGCATCTTTTACTATACGCACCGGATACCCGGCCTCGTCATGCGATTTACCACGACTGATAAAACGATGTGCCCTGCCCGCCCACGAAATTTTACTACTGCTGGCCACACCATTCTGCCAGGTGAGAATATCATCACCTTCGCTCAGGTTTTGCACAGCAACAGTGCCATCAGGCGTTTCTATTAATGCACCTGCCAGAAAGCATATTTCATAAATCAGGTCATCATCTGTCGTTGAAGCCAGTTTATACCCGACACTCTTCACACCCACGATATTAACAGTGACTGTTGAACCATCTTTCAGTGTGAACATCACATGATTTTCATCAGGATACTGAACGGTTACAACATCATCAGTTTTCACACTCTCAAAAGTAACACCATCCGTGATCCCGGTACCCGACTTTTCTGAGAAACCCATGATCACTGTATTCGGGTCACCCTGACCCGTAATAATCAGGCTATTGTTATCATCACCGTTAAGCGTAACTGTTCCGCCCGCTGTGGAAGGAATGGTAACAGTGGCACCGCTGGTTGTTATGATATTGCCCGAAATAACACTGCCTGCATCAGCTGTGAGTATGGCACCACTGCTGATTGTTGTATCACCTACCGTACCACCTGAGGCAACATACACAGACCCGCCACCGCTGACCGCAGTTGTCATTGCAATACCACCGGACGTAATATCCAGTACACCGCCACTTGAAATAAACGTGCTGACAGCTGAACCATTACCACTGACTGTAATCGTCCCCGAATTACCTGCGTCTCCCCCGGACAGAACACCACCTGAAAGAACGTTGATAGCACCACCAGACACAGCAAGTTTGGAAGCTGAATGATTCGCAGCAAAATTATTGCCAACGTTAAGCGTGCCACCGGCAAGCAATGTCGTATTAACTGTTACTGCACCGGCTGAAACAGTCAGCTCACCACCGCTGCTAATATTGGATGATGCGACTGTACCCCCCGAAAGGGCTGCAACAGCTCCACCACTAAGAATAGATGTAGCCGACGTCACCCCAAGAACGGCCATCGTGCCGCCACCTGAGACAATCATGCCGGAAGCAACCCCGCCACCACTGACGTTAACACTACCACCAGAAACCGCATCCCCTCCTGACAGAACTCCTCCGGAAAGAACATTAATAACTGCGCCAGATGAAGCGGTTAAATAACGAACATGGTTAGCGTTAAATTCTGTGGCTAAATTAAGAGTGCCGCCAGCCAGAAGGTCATTTGCATTCCCTCTGGCACCAGAAAGATAATTTAACGTACCACCACTACCAATAAACCCTGAAATAACAGAACCACCAGAAGAAGCTGTAATAACGCCACCACTACTAATGGTTGCTCCAGCTATTGTTCCACCACTTGTTACCGTAGCTATCGCACCACTAAGAATAGTTGTCGCAGAAGCTGTCCCCTGCACCGCCGCTGCGGCACCACTAGCCAGTGACCCGCTCAGCTCTGTACCGCCAGCGCTAACCGTAATCTGACCTGAGAGCAATGCACCATTTGCCGCACTCAGGGTTCCACCACTTATCATTCTAGCTGAATTAACAGCTCCACCATTAGAAACATTAAGTGTACCACCACCTGAGACGACCGTATCAGCGACTGAACCACCGCTACTGACATTGATCCGGCCGTTAGAAGCAACATCACCCGCAGAAAGCACACCACCTGAAAGCACATTAATGGCCCCCAGATGCACCTGCATAGCGTAAACATGCCCTGCATTATAATACGTGCCGAGATTAACTGTTCCTCCGGCATAAATATTCATACCAGAAGCAACAGAGCCTGAAAGAAGAGTAACAACACCAGTACTTAGAACAGTCGCAGTATTCAGATACCCACCAGACGAAACCGTAACAGCACCACCACTGCTAATTGTCGTGGCAGAGGCAGTACCTGACACAGCCATAGTACCACCGCCAGAGACGATCGTGCCCGAAGCTACACTGCCACTGGTAACGTTAATTGTACCGCCTGAAGCCACATCACCAGATAAAAAAGCGCCACCGGACATCACATTAATAACGGCACCTGAACTGGCCGTATGATAGTCATGATGTGCGGCAGCAAAACTATTCCATATATTAAGAGTGCCGCCAGCAGAAAGGATTGTATTATTTGTAGTGGCACCTGATAAAATATTAAATATACCACCACTACTTATATTAACTATATTTGTACTTCCACCAGAAGACAAAACGATCTCACCGCCACTCAGAGCGGTTGATCCGGAAGCTACACCACTGATATTAAAAAGCCCGCCACCGGAAACAATCGTACCAGAGGCCACTGCTCCACTGCTAACGTTAATCGTACCGCCAGAGGCCACGTGGCCTGAAACAATAGTACCACCTGACGACACATTAATTTCTGCACCGGAAGAGACTGTTAATGATGTCTGATATTGAAAATTATAAGTTGTTTGATTGCCAATATTAATAGTACCACCAGCGAGTAAGCTGGTATATGTCCCGGTTCCACCTTCAGTAAATTCGAGCAACCCACCACCTGACACAATTGTCCCAATGGCCTTTGCTCCCTTGCTAACATTAATCGTACCGCCAGAGGTTACATCACCCGCTGAAAGAGTGCCTCCGGACATGACATTGATTAACGCACCTGAACTCGCAAGCTTAGTAAGCTGATGATTTGCATTAAATGTATCGCCAATATTCAGTGTGCCACCAGCGGCCAATACTGTACCAGTTGTCGTAGCCCCGGAAAAAACAGTCAGAGCCCCCGATCTGCTTATCGTCGTACCTGATATATATCCACCAGAAGAAACAGTAACCGCTCCGTCAGAAACGATTGTCACTCCATTATAAGAACCACCGGAAAAAACAACTGCTGACGAATAAGTTCCACCACCAAAGTTGCCTGGAGCCGTAGTGGCGCTAACAGTATCAATAACATACAAAGTACCACCCGAAACGACACTCATTATACTTCTCCGGCAATTAAAAAATAATTAAAAAATACTACACAACAATAAACAAAATATGTCATTATTTTTTTAACAAAATGATAAATTAAATAAAAATCTTCGTGATCTTCAATGTAAATTAATTTTTATTCATAATTTGAGAGTATAAATTTGTAATCATAACATTCTCTTTTTTACATGCCGTAAAAAGGAGAGTTTCCATTTTTCATGACTGGAAATGAATGAAATGACGAGCATCTCAGAGTCATACCACAGAGACTTCTCCCCCGGGGAAAGCTTCCCAGACTGTTTAACCGGTGACAGAAGATATTTCATTAACCAGAAGACAGCACGTCGCATTCTTTTTGCTGCTTCAAGGGGTTAGAAAAGTGTCACTACGGGTAAGTTCAGGTTCGAGTCCCGCAGTTCGCATACCTTAAGATATTGATTTTATTGAGAAAAGTTGAAAGCGGTGAAGTGTAAACCCGCTTCTCCATAGTCCTTCTCCAAACTGGAGAAGTTCTCAATGCTAGCTCTCGTGGGCACTCATTACCATTTTCGCCGCGTCGTCCCCGTTGCCTTACGGCCCCTCTTCGGCAAAACTGAATTCTGGATTTCCCTCAAAACAGGGAACAAATCAGAAGCCCGCCTCTCTGCCATGACCCTCCATGCCCAGACCAGTGCGCTTTTCAGGACGGCCCGCCTCATGACTGACCCAGCCCAGAAGAAACCCATCACCAAAGACGACCTTCTGGCCCTGTATGAAGACATCATCAAACAGCAGGAAAAGGTCATAGAAAACAGCGAACGCGTTGCCGCAGGGCAACTCAAACTTGAACGCTACCGTGCCAGCATGACCCGCTATGCAGACCTGCTCAAGACAAGAGCTTTCATCACCTATTCTTCTGAGGCGTTGGAACGTCTGAACCAGAACATGATAAAACTGCGCAAGGACATGATAACGGGCACGATGCAAGACAAGGCCAGCCTTGCCCGCAAGACCGAAGAGATAGAGCGGCTTCATGCCACCCTAGTCAAACTGTTCCAGACTGGCCCTGCCCTCTCTCAGGCCCCCGGTGCAGTGCCACCGTCCCATCAGTTGGCGCCCCCTACACCGTCTCCGGCACCAGTTCTCCCATCCTCCCCACGCCTGACGGAAGCCCTTGACCTTGCCCTGTTGGCAGACAGCCAGAAGAGTGACGCCACCAAGAAAGAAACCTCCCGCACGGTAGCACTCTTTGTTCAGGCTTTTGGCGACAAGCCAGTTAAGGAGATTACCGGGCGCGTGGCTGGGGAGTTTCGAGACCTGCTTTTCTCCCTCCCGACCTCCTACGCCAAATGCAAGCAGGAGATGGATTTAAACGCTGAGGTCGAACGGGCACAGGAGTTTGATCTGCCGACCCTCAGTGGCAAAAGCGTGAAGAACCACTTCATGCGGCTATCAGCCTTGTGGAACCAGCTTATTCGCCGCGAGATTGCGGAGAAGAACCCATGGAGCAACTGGGATTTTGACCTAACCAAGCGCAATCCACGCAGGGCATGGACAGACGATGAACTGGCCCTGCTGTCCTCTTCACCATGGACGTGCAGCACCATCTCGCAGGCCACTTTTGCAGGCATCACACTGGTTGCTGCCTATAGCGGTATGAGGCTGGGAGAAATCTGCAACCTGAGGAATGAGGATATTCAGAAGGTTGATGGTATCCCCTGCTTTCTTGTCCGGCCTCACCCAGAAGATAAATGGACGCCGAAAACAGAAGCGGGCACCCGGAACGTACCCATCCATAGTGCTTTGCTGGACTGGGGCATTCTGGACTTCAAGAAAGACGACGAAAAGTTCCTGTTTTCAGAACTGAAAACCCCCAAAAGCGGCCCACGTGGCACAGACTTTGGCCGAAATTTCTCGAAGTTCAAAACGACAATTGGCCTGCCTGCCGCCATTACGTTCCACAGTTTCCGGCACACAGTGTCCACACGCCTGCGTAATCAAGCGGGAGACCTCAGAGAACTCTGGATTGATGCCCTGCTTGGTCATGAAGCCAGCCATAAGAGCCAAGGGGCCACCACCTATCTCTCAGGTATTGCAACGGAAAATCTCAAAACGACCGTAGAGTCCGTTAGATATTCAACGTTGTATATAAACAAAAATAAAATTTATACGGATGATTGAATTATTAAACGTAATATGAATATACAGCTAATACTCTTCCATTATTCCTTCCCAAAAAGTAACTGTCCAACCTCCCAAATGGCCCTCCCCACATTATGAATTAATTGTTCCCCTTGCTGTAAGTATGAGCGACTCTGGTCAATGCCTACAAGCTGCAATGCTTCACCAATTTTTGATCCTGTCGGGTGCGCATCGCCCACCCTTAAGTCATAAGCGCCAACTATGGGGCCTATTGTTTGACGTGCTTTCTCCTCTCCAACCTTTTGAGCTAATATACTTTGAAGTAATTTGTTAGAACCAAGTTTGTCTTTGTTTTTGTCTGTAGAAATTTTGCGTAATTCACTAACATTCAGACGATCTGAAAAGACGCGGATAATATCCTTGCTAAGCCGAAGCAGCGAAGCTTGAGATTCACTCTGAAAGCGATTGATCTGCTGCACAGAGACCGCTTCATCTATATCTTGGTTAAATAAATTAACATCAAAATTTTTACGAAAACCTTGTTCGAGCAATTGGATACTCAAGAAGAATAATTTCTCAACTGAATGGGTGGAGGCGACCTGCGCTTTAACTTGCGCCAAATACAACTCCATAGAAAGTTTGCCATCCGGTGCGACATTATGCCCCGCCCATAGATGCTGTTCCCAAGCGGCAAGTCGTGCAATATCATACGCATATACGGTTACTAAATCAGCTTTATTAAGACCAAAGTGCGTGATGTAGCCAGAAGTTGAGCGAATACCACCTGTTTCGGCTGTATACCACTTCAAAGAAAAACAGCGATGCTTGAGAAGTTCTATTATTATACTAGGACGAAACCAAAGCCAACACCCTACGTCCTGATTATTCAATCTTGCTGATGCTTCTCTTGTCCCATCAGTGTCAACAATAAAACTCGGTAATGATCGATCAACATCACCACGCACACGCAAACTTAAACCTTGATGTTCAATCCATTCATCTCTCCAAAACTCACCTTCAACCCTCACACCGACAGGCCCAGCTCGAACACCTTGAGATTGCTCAAACGCCGTATTTGTATCATCCTCGGGACCCATTTTAGGAGCATCATCTTCTTCATCAATGTCAGTCCTCCAGACGTGAAAAGATGCCCAACTACCACCGTATATATCCTTAAGATCACGAATCAACAATTCAAAGCGTCCGCCATGCTGCTCATCTCGAAAGCTCTCCAATTTTTCATAGGGAGTTCCTTTGAGAGCAAAAACATTTTCAACTCGCTGACGATAATAAGAAAGACGCAATGCTAGATTTCTAGCAGCCAAGTAATCAAGCAGAAATACCCGCTTAATCTCAATCAGCTGCTGTGTCCCATTTTCATCAAGCGTCTCCCGGACAACAACTTCAAAATCCTCTTCCGGCCTAACCCAGTTGTTCTCTTCTTTAATCAGACCTAAAGCAACGACCAAATCAGGATTTAATATCCATATTGTTTTCCCTATGACAGGCTGCCTTTGCTCAAACACAAATTCAATGCCTATAGGCTCCTTATCATTATATTCGTATTCATCTATAGGAGAATAGTAACCATCCGTATAAGCCTCTGGCCGCGCACTGTGACTACCCCCCAAATCATCCCAACTTAATTGCTCAGCAATTTCCCTGTGTCGCGGCGGAAAAGCTACCGCTCCACATCCGAAAAAATCTTCGACATAACCAACATCCATAACATTCGTGATACCGTATGTTTTGCTCCGGTAAGCACGTAAAGGTACCCATGTTGCATTGGAAAAAATTCGACGTATTTCGCCAGTATAAAGAATCCAATCTTTGTCCATAACATTTTCCTTCACTATACTGTGCACACGACCTCAGAAAATAAAATAAAACTTCTAAATTCTATAATTTTATAAATTTCATGACTTTATACTCACAATTTTTTGCTTGTTCATATCATAACGATAAAGATGCAATTGACCGTCAAGAAGAAGCTTAGCAGCTTGGCTGACATGCTCTGGCAACACATAGAACCATTCCTTAGGGTATACAGCCTTCCCAAAGCGGTCTTTAATGAAAAGTCCTTTTGCACGTGCCGGTTCAAAAAAACGATGTAGCAAGTTTTCTACTTTAGCCCGTGGTAGGTTCTTTAAATCGTAGGTTGCCACTATCTCTACAGGAGCCAGCAAAAAGGTTGGGTCGTTTCGAGCATCAGCAATCCGCCGCTTTACGTCCTGACTTGTAACACCAATTTTGTGCAAGATACCCCTTTGTTCTTTAATTACTGGGTCTGTTGCAAGCGACCGTGCCACATATATAGTACCTGATAAAGATAGCTGGTCAGATTCCCACTCAGGGTCGAGAGGCCCAAGCCCCACACGTTCAATGACACGGGCAGTTTTATCCTCAGTCAAAGACTTCCGAAAGGAAGACATTAAGGGGTCACTCTCTGTAGCATTAGAAAAAACAATGCGTAATCGATGATCCCTAGAACCACTTCTTATCGATTTCTCTGACTTTTCTGCCACTAAAGCCAACAAACCACTACGAATAAAAAAGTCACCTTCCAATGGTTCCAGAACAGCTCCTTTTCGAATAGGCGAAGCTTTACGTTCGCCATTCTCTAGGGCCACTTGGACTGCGTGAAATTTATCCTCAAACAAATGGAAATCCCGGCAAGGAGTGGCCTCTGCTCTGTGATCCGGTTGGTTACGTTCTTCTGCGGGCGTGCTGTGCTTTAGCGTAATAAGCGAAGGGTCTGCGTCTAATTCATCATCAGCAAAAATATCATCCAGGCTTTCTGGCGTAGCCAGATGCAAGGTATCATCTTGCCAATCCTGCTGTGGGGAAAAAACAGGCATGCGCAGTAACCCTTGTGCATCAGCCTGCCGTAAAGCAAGAGAGGGATTTTCTTGTACCTTATTCCAAATCACACCAAGACGCATCTCGTCATGGTTATCAGAATCTGGGTTAGGAAGACGTTGGTACGTTTTATAAAACACCCCGACATCATTCAGCACTGCCAAATCTTTTATGTCCCCCTGCTCTGCCCGTCTTACGGCTGGCTTTACATCAAGCAAGCCAAATTCATCAGGCTCCTTGTAAATCTCCTCTAATGTCGGCCTGACCATCAGATGACACCATCACGGAGACGTTTAGCTTTTTCATGCTTAAGCCACGCCTGAGCTTCCGCCATCCGTTTTTCTAGGCTCAGGACTCATTCTTTGAGATAGAAGATGAAGCTTGCAGCGATATGGATTGCGGACA
>NZ_JOPI01000119.1:0-588 GCF_002153695.1 Acetobacter sp. DsW_059 | reverse complement strand
TTCCTGCCTGCCCCGGGTCCTGTGGAAGGATAATTTCAATCTGAGGGCCGTCCTGTGATGCCGTACCCATAATTGATTTTTCAACATCGAGAGGACCACCACGAAGACGAACGATATCAAGGATATAAATCCTACCGTCTGACGTGCGTAACGTTTTGACACCTGCAGTCCAGTCCGGATCGCGTGTTCCGACTTGTTTTGTCGCGGCCAGATCCCATCGCCTGACAATTGTTCCGCCAGTTGGCGCAGCATCGACAATGTTGATGACAGACGTATCAAATAGTGCACCTTTAGATGGAGCAGGTTTCTGCTGATACAGAGCTGCCCATTCGCGGAGGCCAACAGATTTTTCAATCTGCCGCAGCTCTCTGAGCGGGAAAACATCAGGCCAGAGTGCATCGCCAGCTTTGCGCCCCAGGGGGTCTGATTCAGTTTCGCAGATAGCAGGGAGAGAAAGAACCTCCCAGCTCTCACCGGTTCCGTTTGCCATTTCATCAAGCAGACGCCCTGCCAGATCGTCAGGGTGCCACCGTGTAAGTACCAGAACGATAGCACCTCCCGGCATTAGTCGGGTTCGCAATACAGAGC
>NZ_JOPI01000118.1:0-243 GCF_002153695.1 Acetobacter sp. DsW_059 | reverse complement strand
CTACAGCCACATACACCCCGTCAGGTGCAACCACTTCAACAACTATAGCCCTTGGTGATCTGGCGGCATCAGTCGCGTCTAACACCACGGCAGTTGCAGCAGCCGCCACTAGCGCATCAGCAGCAGTCACAACGGCTAATGCTGCCAGCTCAGCAGCAACGACAGCCTCAAGTGCAGCCGCTACCGCACTTACCACGGCAAACGCTGCCGTGCCATCGTCTCAGATACTGGATTCCAGTGGGA
>NZ_JOPI01000117.1:0-297 GCF_002153695.1 Acetobacter sp. DsW_059 | reverse complement strand
GATTGTTAATCATGCTGTCCTGAGAGGCTGCCAGCTCAATAAACAGCAGATAGTCAAGCCAGGACTGCTTATTCGCATAGCTTTCAAAATCTGCGAGAGAGGCTTTGCCGGACTGACAATCTGCGATGTAAGAAACCAGGCGTTGCAGGCTCTTAGTGTCTGGCTTTTTGGGGTAAGAAAAAGTCCAGTCTGACGCTGTATAACCAAGCCATGTAGTCGGATTTTTACCTGAAGCCTGCACCAGATAGTGCAATTTATTCTTTTTATCTATCAGGTAATCGGCTGCCGGTTTACTGC
>NZ_JOPI01000116.1:0-255 GCF_002153695.1 Acetobacter sp. DsW_059 | reverse complement strand
CTTTGAGCTTTGCGAACATGTTTTCGATCAGGTGACGCTTTTTATACAGATGCCAGTCGTAAGGTGGCTTTGATTTCCGGTTCTTTTTCGGCGGAATACAGGCTGTGATAGTGCGTTCTGCAAGCAATAACCTGATCCTGTTGCTGTCATAGCCCCTGTCCCCGATGATTTCTTCCGTCTCAGCGGGGAGATCTGCCAGCAGCACGTCTGCGCCTTTGAAGTCACTGACCTGTCCTGCAGTCAGATGCAGGCGGA
>NZ_JOPI01000115.1:0-243 GCF_002153695.1 Acetobacter sp. DsW_059 | reverse complement strand
TCCCACTGGAATCCAGTATCTGAGACGATGGCACGGCAGCGTTTGCCGTGGTAAGTGCGGTAGCCGCATCACTTGAGGCTGTCGTTGCTGCTGAGCTGGCAGCATTAGCCGTTGTGACTGCTGCTGATGCGTTGGTGGCGGCGGCCGCAACTGCTGTGGTGTTAGACGCGACTGATGCAGCCAGATCACCAAGGGCTATAGTTGTTGAAGTGGTTGCACCTGACGGGGTGTATGTGGCTGTAG
>NZ_JOPI01000114.1:0-364 GCF_002153695.1 Acetobacter sp. DsW_059 | reverse complement strand
TTTGTCGGCGGGTTGTTTGACTGGGGTCCGTTCAGTTCGCGTCCGAGCGATTATGCCGGTGTTGTTGTGCAGAGCTTTTTGTGGAACCACAAAGTGACCCGCTCAATGAATGCCTCGCTGCAGTCGCAGGGTTATAACAGCAAGTGGCCTGATTCTGAGACGATGCTTGAAGCGCTGTATGGTTTTAACCTGGCGCCTGGGGTCAGTCTGTCCCCTTATTTTGAGTATATCTGGAACCCCGATCAGCTGGCTGCGGCAGCCCCGCGCCCTCATATCACTCACGCTATACAGGCCGGTCTGACCTTCACGTTCGAGCTTAACCCAGGCCTCAATATCGCTGACCTACACCGTATCAGAAAGTAAA
>NZ_JOPI01000012.1:0-42564 GCF_002153695.1 Acetobacter sp. DsW_059 | reverse complement strand
GATAAATAATTTTTTTATCCTTTTTTTATCTCATCATTAATGAAAATAGATTGACAAAAGGAGGTGGCTTCTGTTCTCATTTTGATATCGAAATTAACAGAGCGAGTGTAAGGAAAATTAAATTCCGGGCTCTCTTCTTCAAAGATAATTACGTGAAATATCAACTGTGATGGTGGTGTGAACCATGCTCTTTTGCAGGGCTTGTTCTGATGTCATGCCTGCACAGGTCACTATGTTATCAGCCCAGGAGATGACAGTCCTTACTTTGCTCTGATCTTATGTGACATGGAGACCGGGGATGAGCCGATTGCGGCAGGCGAATGCCATTACGTTATTTATGCTGGCTTATCTGTTGTCTTATATAGACAGGCAGATTCTTTCTTTGCTGATTGGTCCGATACAGGCGGATTTGCATCTGGGTGATACGCAGTTTGCCTGCCTTAATGGCCTGGCATTTTCTCTTCTGTATGCTGTTCTTGGTTTTCCGCTGGCCAGTCTGAGTGACCGCAAGCCTCGCCCGCCTATTATTGTGGCAGGCGTCATTCTGTGGAGCCTTGCAACAATGGCCTGTGGTCTTTGTAACGGTTTCTGGTCGCTTTTTACGTGTCGCGTGCTTGTCGGGCTGGGAGAGGCCGCTCTTGCCCCGGCTGTTTATTCCTATCTGGCTGATATTGTACCAAAAGAAAAACTGGCAGGTACACTCTCAGTTTTTTTTCTGGGGTCTTTTCTCGGTTCGGGCTGTGCGTTTCTGTTTGGTGGCAGCCTGCTAAGTGTTGCGCAGCATTATAACATGACCTCTCTTCATGCCTGGCAGGTGTGCTTTCTGGTTGTTGGTTTACCTGGTTTGCTTCTGGGGCTGATCATTGCGACAAGTGTGCGCGAGCCGGCTCAGCGTCGTGTTGCCGGGCCGCACGTACCTGCGGCACAGGCCATTGCTTTTTTCCGGCAACATAAAATGTTTTTCAGCCTGCATATGCTGGGTTACACCCTGCTGGCTGTGACATTGTTTTCTCTGTTTAGCTGGATGCCAGCACAGATGATGCGTATCCACCATATGAGCCACACAGAGCTTGGCCTGGTACTGGGCAGTATTGTTATTATCTGCGGCAGTGCAGGGGTATTTACCAGCGGGCGCTGCATTGACTATCTGACGCACCGTGGTGTGGTCTGTGCATCGCAGATTGTTGCTGTTACAGGCGCGTTCCTTGCGTGTGTGCCTCTGGTTATCAGTGTTCTGACAACTGACCGTCATCTGGCCGTGCCATGTTTTGCACTGGCATTCTTTTTTGCTTCTTTCCCCATGCCACCATCAGCAACTGTGCTTCAGATTGTGGTGCCGGTGCCGATGCGGGCACGTTTCTCAGCCACTATGTTGTTTTGTAACGCGATAGGTGGGTTGTCAGGCGGGTCAATTCTGATCGGTATGCTTAATGACAGGGTGTTTCAGTCTCCGCTTGCCATTGGCTTGTCTATGGCAATTGTTGCCGGCACAGCCAGTGTTCTGGGTGGTGTTCTGTTGCTGCTATGCATGCCGTCATATCGCAGGCTTTATGGTGCGCAGCAGCACCATCAGCATGTTTACGACGCAGTAAGCACGGGAGTGAGAGAACAGGCAGCCTGAAGAGGGTCTGTTAAAAATTAAAGAGTATATAGTGGCCTTTGTATTGCGGGTAATAATTTTACCTTAAATGCAGGGGCCATTTTTTTAATAAAGATTGTTATATAGTTTACGGCAGATTTTGAGGAGAGTTTGTATCTCATCATCATCGCAGTCATGAAAAGCGCGTTCGAAAATGAGCGAGGCAACAGAGCGCACTCCCTCAAAGGCTTCACGTCCTTTACTGGTCAGGCGTACTTCCGTCACGCGGCCATCCTGCTCTGAGACAGATGTGCTCGTCAGGCCTTCATTTTCCATACGGTAGATAAGCTTGGTCGTTGTTGAGATGCGAAACACTGCCAGCTCAGCAATGCGGCTCATCGGGGCACATTCTTCTTCATGCAGAATGGCAAGCACACGCCAGCGCGACATATCCATCCCCACACGCTTGAGGTGTGTATCCATGCGGAGCTGATACAGCCCCACCAGTCGGGCCAGGTGGAAAAAAGGTGAGGAGTCAGCAGAAAACAGAGGGTCCTGGGGGTCAGCAGAGCGCCATGTCTTGCTGGTCTTTTTTCTGATCACTGCACGTCTCACTTTCCTGAATATTGCCTTCTCCCTAGCGTTTTTACCGGGGTGTGTGAAGTTATCTTATAGAAGTTTGCTGCGTGCAGCAGCCAGCCAGGGTGTTAAGGAGGGGTGCTGAGCAGCCTCCTTAACACTTATGCTGGTGATTATGGCTGATATTACTGAGGTTTCTGGGAGAGTGAACGGCGAATTAAAAACTGCCGGATGTCGTCGATATCCTGTGGGGTTAAGACTTTTGAAAAGCCCACCATGCCATAGTTTTCAAGTGCGCCACGGCCCACAACGGCATAAAAACCCTCTTTGCTGTCCAGCGTGCCTGATGAGCGCAGGTCAGGCAGTACGCCGCCGGCAACAGCATTGTCGCCGTGACAGGCCATGCAGAAATGCTGGTAAAGGTCATACCCTCTGGTTGCATGTGCAGGGTCAAATGTTGCCGTTGTGCGAATGGGTATCTGGCCGGTATGTGTCTCCTGGGGCAGAGTTTCTTTTCCGTCCAGGGCAAACACCAGCAGGCGGGAGTGGTTAACGCTTTTATTGGCATAGCGCGCCATGGCACCACCCATCAGGGGGAATACACCACCCCAGCCCACTTCAACGGCAATATACTGACGGCCATTCACAGCGTAAGAGACCGGTGGCGCTACAATGCCGCTATGAGCATCAAAGTGGTAGAGAGGTTTACCGGTGCGGGCGTCATATGCTTCAAACCCACCCGTAGCCAGCCCCTGAAACACCAGGTTACCTGCTGTTGCCAGTACACCACCGTTCCATGGTGTTGCATGTGGCACAGTAAAGGCAACTTTGCGGGCAACGGGGTCCCATGCCTCAAGCCAGCCTTTCAGGCCACTGTCAACGGCATCGATAATCTTCTGGTCATCTGGCAGACCAGCCATATCAATGCCGAGATTAACGCCCATTTTATGGAGCTTAAAGTTCTTCTCGGTATGGAATGGTTCTGGCAGCTGCTGCGCCGGTATATAAACATAGCCAGTGTCAGGGCTATAAGCCATAGGAGCCCAGTTATGTCCTCCCAGCGAGCCGGGAATGCCCATCCATGTTTTGCCTGTGAGTGACCATAAAGCATCAGGCACAAAGTTAGGCCGGCCTGTTTTCGGGTCTACACCCTTCGCCCAGTTGAGGAATGTATAAGGTGTAGCAGAAATAAATTCACCTGTGGCGGCGTCAAGCAGATAGAAAAAGCCGTTTTTAGGCGCCTGTGCCAGCACGTGGCGTTTTTGCCCGTTAATAATCAGATCAAGAATCATCATGGGCTGTGAGGCTGTAAAGTCCCACTGGTCCATTGGTGTTTCCTGAAAATGCCATACATACTCACCAGTTTCTGGCCGAACGGCAACGATGCTTCCAAGGAAGAGGTTATCGCCTGTGCCGTTTGAACGTATGCTGTAGTTCCAGGGTGAGCCATTGCCAACGCCCAGATAAACGAGGTCGGTCTCAGGGTCATAGACGATAGAATCCCATACGGTGCCACCACCGCCAGATTGCGTCCAGGCCCCGGTCGGGCTCCATGTTTTGTAAACTTTGTTGTGCAGCACGCTGTCTGATGCTGCACCATCTGGTTTGTTGCCAGGGGCCGGAACAGTGTAAAAACGCCATTTCAGCGCACCGGTTTTCGCATCAAAGCCAGAGACAAAGCCTCGCGCACCAAATTCTGAGCCGCCGTTGCCGATAATCACAACGCCTTTGGCTACGCGGGGTGCACCATCAATGGTGTAGGAGCGAATGCCACCCAGTGTGGCCTCTTCAGGTATGGTGTTGACGCTCCACAGCAGGGTGCCGGTTTTTGCATCCAGTGCCTGAAGGCGGCCGTCGTAAGTGCCAACAAAGACACGACCGTCAGAGTAAGCTGCTCCGCGGTTGACCGTATCACAGCACCCGCGCACGGCAACATTGCCAGGTACACGCGGGTCATAGCGCCATAAAACTTCGCCGGTATCAGCTTTAACAGCCTCTACCTTGCTCCAGTTAGTGGTGACATACATCACCCCGTCAATAACCAGGGGGGTGCCTTCCTGGCCCCGCAGGGTGTCAAAGTCCTGATACCAGGCCAGGCCAAGGCGGGAAATTGTTTCGGTATTAATCTGCTTCAGCGGGCTGAAACGTTGCTCAGTCGTTGTGCGGCCATGCATAGGCCAGTTTGCAGCAGCAGGCTCCGGAGTTTGTGCAGCCGCGGGGGCAGCTGCACTCAGAGCGATGGCGGCACCAAGCCCTGAAAGGCGGCGCCGGGCAGAAAAGGAGAGGGGGCGACGCATAGCGGAATAAACCTTTTCTGTTAGTGGCGGATGCAGATCGCCTTTGTTTCTGTAAAAGCATCGAGCCAGCCGGTGCCAAAATCTTTGCCAAGGCCAGAGTTTTTAACGCCGCCAAAAGGCATGTTGGGGTCGATCATAACGTGGCTGTTAACCCATACGGTGCCGGCCTGCATGCGAGGCGGCAGCTCCATTGCCTGTGCCAGGCTGCGGGTCCAGACACTGGCTGCAAGCCCAAACTCGCAGTCATTGGCTAAAGCCAGACCTTCTTCAGCGCTTTCTACGCGTGTAAGGGTCATGACAGGTCCGAACACTTCTTCTCGTGCAAGTCTGAGTGATGGGTCGGGATTGAGGATCAGGGCCGGGCGTACATAAAAACCGCCATTTTGTGGTGGCTCCTGTCCCCATGCAATGTCAGCGCCTGCATTAACGGCATCCTGAATATAGCTGAGAACTTTTTGCTGGTGAGCCAGAGACGCAACCGGATTAATCTGTGTTGTTTCATCCATGCCGGGGCCGGGTTTCATGCTGGCTAAAGCATTTTTCAGGCCTTCGGCAATGGTATCAAACAGAGGGCCTTCAATATATACGCGTGAGCAGGCGGCACAGACCTGCCCCTGGTTTATATAGCCTGCCATAGCAAGGCCTGAAATGACCTGTTCAGGGTCGGCATCAGCCAGCACCAGAGCCGGGTTTTTCCCTCCCAGTTCGAGAGAGAGGCGGGTCAGGCGATCCGCGCTGACAGCGGCAATATGTTTGCCGACAGGAGTTGAGCCGGTAAAGCTGATTTTTGCAATTTGCGGATGACGGATAAGCGCATCCCCGGTTGTTGTGCCTGCACCGGTGACAACATTAAAAACTCCGTCTGGCACGCCGGCTTCAGTTGCCAGATGTGCCAGATAAAGGAGCGTCAGCGGAGTGGTGTCAGCAGGTTTGGCGACAACGCAGCAGCCGGCAGCCAGTGCCGGCAGGACTTTCCACACAGCGATTAACAGGGGGAAATTCCATGGCACAATACCCGCGACAACGCCCACGGGCTCCTTGCGGGTCATGGCTGTATAACGTGCCCCGGGTGGGAGAGGTATGGAAACATCCAGTGTCTGACCGGTGATTTTAGTAGAAAGTCCGGCAACATAACGTATCCAGTTACACGCACCACCTGCTTCGAGAATGCGTGACAGAACGACAGACTGCCCTTGCTCAAGTGTTTCCAGCTGCGCCAGAATTTCTGCGTCGCGCTCGACCAGAGTTGCGAGTTTAAGGAGGGTGGCTTCACGTGCGCAGGGGGGCAGGTTGCGCCACACACCTGATGTGAATGCCTTGTGCGCTGAAGTAACAGCACGATTAACATCTTCTGCTGAAGCATTGGGAACGGAGCTGATTTGCTGGCCTGTAGCCGGGTTGAATACAGCAAGCGTGTCAGTGCTTTGCGCCGGTGTATAGCGGCCATCAATATAGAGCTGGTGTGTCTGCTCTATAAAAGTCTGGACGGCAGGCAAAATAGAAATTTCAGGCATGGCACGACCTTTATGATGATGGGGGTGGTCCGGTCGGGGGATGTATTATATCGAAACAGCAATGACATTAAGGGTGATAATTTTCATTTTCAAGAGAATGTTCATGTATAAAATTTTGTTTTTTACAGAAGGTGCAGGAAACTGCGCCGCAGAGTTTATTTTAATGTGACCGAAAGAACTTAAACTATTTTTTACAATTAAAAATAAAGGGTTTTTCTGAGTTTGATTCGTAAAAATGGTGATTAATCCGGCACTTTAAACGAAAAGATGTTCGCTAAAATCGATTCGATATCGATAGAAAATTTACTTGAAATGGATAGCAATATAACGTAGACAAAAATCAGAGGACACGGAGCAGTCTGTTCCGCAAGTCCATGGTGAACTGAGGGGCAGAACACCTGTTCCCGTGACTGATCGAGAATATACAGATGCTTAATAATTCTCCCCGGGCGGCAGAGGTATTTCTGGAAGGCGGTGTCCTTGAAGAGACGCTGGCGATCATCCGGAAAAATGCCCTCGATTATCGCGCCATGCGCCGTATTCCTCAGGATATTGTAAACAGATTTCGCACTATTGGTGTGTATCGTGCTCTGGTTTTAAAACAGTTTGGCGGTCTCGAGCTTGGTCCGGCTGATTTTCTTGGCCTCGTAGAGACAATAGCTGAAGCCGATGCCTCATGCGGCTGGGTGGCAAGCTTTGGTGTGTCAGCAACGTATCTTGCAGCTTTACCGCTTGAAACCCTGCATAAATTTTATGCCGACGGGCCGGATGTCGTGTTTGCCGGCGCTATCTTCCCGCCGCAAAAAGTGCAGGCTGGTGACGGTGGTTTTGTGGTGAGTGGTCGCTGGCCTTATGCCAGCGGGTGCACCGGAGCATCGATGATTGGTGTCGGTATCGCCGTAGAAGGTGAAAGCAGCGGGTTGCCCCGCACGGCTGTTATGCCAGCTTCTGCAGTAACGATTGATGAAACCTGGAACACAATTGGTCTGAGCGCAACAGGCAGCCATGATGTGGTCGTGGATAAAGTCTTTGTATCAGAAGAATGGACATTTACCCGCGGTGGTAAGCCCACTCTTGAAAGCCCGCTTTATGCTTACCCCTCTCTTGCTCTTGCAGCTCAGGTGCTGAGTGTGGTCGGGCTGGGTTGTGCCCGGCGTGCTCTTAACGAAGTTCTTATTATGGGAGAGCGTCGCTCTATCACCGGTGCGCCGGCTCTGGGTGACCGCCCTTATGTGCAGTTGCTGGTGGGTGAGGCTGAGGCAGAGCTGTCTGCCGCCCGTGCGCTTTTTTATGAGACAACCCATAACGTCTGGGCGCGCCTGAGTGCAGGAGAGAGTGCCACCGAAGCAGATGCAAATGCTGTGCGTCTGGCTGCAACTCATGCTGCCCAGGCTTCTTTCAGCGTGGCCCGTAAATGTTTCACAATCGGTGGGATTGCCGCTGTTCAGGCTGACCATATTCTGGGTCGCTGCCTGCAGGACTGCGCAGTCGTTGCACAGCATGCCTTTATGGCTTCCGGCAATTATGAAGCAGCCGGAAAAGTAGAACTTGGACGCGGGGGACGGCCCGGTTACCCCTGAGGCTTCCAGGGCCAGACACGTCGCAATATGCCTGACTATACAGAGTAAGGATGAAAAAATATGACCATTCTTCCAGATCCCGCATCCCTGGTAAATGAAGACCGTGCGGATGGTTCAATTTATAATAATGCCGCTCTCTACGATATGGAGATGGACAGTATTTTTAAGCGTAACTGGATATGGGTTGCGCATCGCAGTGACCTGCCTGAACCAGGAAGCTTTATAACCACCTTCATCGGTCAGCATCCTGTTATTGTCTCACGCGACCGTAAGGGTGAGCTGCATGTGCTGCTGAACCGCTGCCGCCATCGCGGAGCAACGGTGTGTGAGCATAAAAGTGGCAAAACAGCCAGCTTTGTCTGCCCTTATCATGGCTGGGCTTATGGGCAGGATGGTGCTTTGCGTGCTGTGCCCCAGCCCAAAGGCTATGGTGAGAGCCTGGATAAGAGCAAACTGCCGCTCGTGTCTTTAAAGGTTGCAGAATATAACGGTATGATTTTTGCGACGTTTAACCAGGATATCATGCCGCTTGACGAATGGCTTGGCCCGGCAAAAATCTGGATCGACCTGTTTATGAAGCAGGGTGCAGGCTGGCCGGTTAAAACCATGGGTGAGCATAAATTTACTTTCCCTGGTAACTGGAAAATTCAGCTCGAAAACACGACCGACGCTTATCACTTCCCGATTGTTCATAAATCATTCCTTGATTCCGTTGATAACGAAACACAGAACATCTTCGACTTTGTTGAAGGCGATGGTTTTGTTGAAGATCTGGGTAATGGTCACTCTGTGATGGTCATGATCCCTGAGCTGATTGACCTTGAAGAAAACCTTGATGCGCCTGTTCCGGAGCGTTTTCAGGAGCTGGCAGATGCTCTTTCTAAAGACTATCCGCCTGAGAAAGTAAGGCAGATCGTAAGAGCTGTTGGTGGTTCAGGCTTTAACCTTAACCTCTATCCTAATGTCGCCTGCTCAATGGCTTTCTTCCGTGTGCTGCGTCCGCTTGCTGTTGATCAGACAGAAATACGTCATATCGCGATTGGTATGGATGGCGGGCCTGATATTGCTAACGAAGTGCGTCTGCGCCTGCATGAGCATTTCCAGGGGCCGATGGGCTTTGGTACGCCTGATGATTCTGAAGCCTGGGACCGTGTGCAGCGTGGTGCTCTGGCCGGTTATAACATCGACATTCTGCTTAACCGTGGTCTTGACCATGAAGCAAAGCGTGAAAGCGGTAACCTGTTCAGTGATGTCACTGCTGAAACCGGCATGCGCGCTGCCTACAAGCAGTGGCTGGTTGACCTGACCTGTGAAACTGCTGCTGAGGAGGCTGCACAATGAGCATTACTCTCAACGATGCAATTGAGTTCATTACTCTTGAGGCCGACCTGCTTGACTATGGTCAGTTTAAAGAGTGGCTGTCTCTCTACACGCCTGAAGGTCTCTATATTGTTCCGATTGATCCGGATGCAACGGATTATGAAAAAACACTGAATTATGCATATGATAATGCAGAAATGCGTCAAAACCGTGTGACGCGTCTGCTGGGTGGGCGTGCTATTTCAGCCATGCCACCGGCACGCACGGTGCGCATGCACGGGCGTTATCGCATGCTTGAGGCTGATGAGACAAAATGTGTTGTGCGCTGCGCACAGATGCTCACAGAGCTGCGTCAGGGGCGTGAGCGCTATTACTCAGCTAATGTGACCTTCCATCTGGTGAAAACTGATGCTGGTCTCAAAATTGATCGTAAAATCGTCAGCCTCCTGACATCGACTGAAGCTCTGACCGCTGTGAGCTACATCCTTTGATGCCCGTCGCTCTTATCACCGGTGGTGGTAAGGGGCTGGGTGCCTGCATTGCGCGGCACCTGGTCTCTGAAGGGTATAAGGTTGTTATTGCTGATATTGATGGAGCTCAGGCTCAGGAAACAGCTGACGAGATTGGCGATCAGGCGATAGCCATTACGCTTGATGTCTCATCTGAATCTGCGGTTGAAGAGGCTCTCGATGTCGTTGAGCAGCGTTGTGGTCTGCCCTGGCTGCTGGTCAATAATGCAGCCATTATGAAAGCAGAAAAACTGCTCGAAATTAGCATGGGCAGCTTTGACAGCATTGTTTCGGTTAATCTTCGCGGCACATTTCTGGTTAGTCAGCGTTTTGCGCGACGTCTGCGTGCTGTTGATAAAAGCGGCCGCATTGTCAATATCGGCTCTCTTGCCGGGCAGAACGGTGGCACAGCAACAGGGGCACATTATGCCGCATCAAAGGGAGCGGTGCATACACTGACAAAAGTGTTTGCCCGTGACCTGGCACCACACGGTATTACCGTTAATGCTATAGCCCCTGGCCCGCTTGACCTGCCGTCAGTTGCTGAAACAATCGGGGCAGAAAACGCAAAACGAGCCTTTGCCAGCCTGCCCACAGGTGAACCCGGACGGCCGGAAACCGTGGCGCGAATGGTGGCTGAAATGGCCCGTCCTGATGCCGGGGCAATGACCGGCTCTATTATCGACATTAACAGCGGACTTTATATGCGATGACAGACAGACAGGTTCCGCAGTCTTTTGCGGTTAAAGTGAACAGTGTTGAACAGCTTGGTGACGTACTGTCGTTTTCCGTAAGTATGCCCGATGCTTCGCCCATGCCGGAGTGGGAGGCAGGAGCGCATGTGGACCTGTTTCTCGGCGATGATATTGTGCGTCAGTACTCTCTGTGCGGCAATCCGGCAGACCGTTCGTGCTATCGTCTGGCAGTTTTGCTCGAACCTGCCTCACGGGGCGGGTCACGTGCGGTGCACGCTACTGTAAAGCCTGGTGCGACGCTGACGATTGGTGCACCACGTAATCTTTTCCCGCTGGCAAAAGATGGCACACATGCTGTGCTGGTGGGTGGCGGTATTGGTATTACGCCTCTCATTGCGATGGCTTACGAGCTTTATGACCGAGGCACATCATTTGCACTGCATTATGCAGCACGCAGCCCGGTTTTTGCACCTTTTCTGGCTTCGTTATCGTTTGCTGATTCAGTTGTTGTTCATGACTGCAGCCAGCCTGAGAATGCGTTATTCTCTCCGGGTGAGGTACTCGGTGGTGTCGCTGATAAAACCCGTACGCATGTTTACACCTGTGGTCCGGCTGGTCTGATGGATGCCGTTTTTACAGCAGGCGAAACACTGGGTTATGCCGGATCGAACCTGCACCGTGAGGCCTTTTCTGCTGAGCCTGTTACGGGTGGTGAAGGCTTTGAGGTTCTTGCCGCTAAGTCAGGCGTGAGGGTTGAGGTTAAACCTGATGAAACCATCATTAACGCTCTGAAAAGAGTGGGCGTTAAAGTTAACGTCAGCTGTGAGCAGGGTATCTGTGGCAGTTGCGTCGTCAGCGTGCTGGAAGGTGAACCTGAGCACCGTGACGAATATCTGACAGATGATGAACGCAGTGATCAGATTGCTTTGTGCTGCTCACGTTCGCGCTCACCCCTTCTTGTGGTTGATGCCTGAAATATAAAATGCACATCTGTAGTTGTATCTTTGGGAAAGGAATACACTATCATGACTTCGGTTACATCTGACGCATTTCGTAGTGCTATGTCTCATTTTGCAACCGGTGTTGCCGTGATTACCGCGCGTGGCACTGAGGGCGAGTGTGGTGCCACTATCAGCGCGTTTAGTTCAGTTTCACTCGATCCGCTGACTTTGCTGATCTGCCTGCATCATAAAAGTGCGACCTGTCGTGCGATTGAAGAAACCGGGAAATTCGGCATCAGTATTCTGAGAAGCGATCAGAAAGACATGGCCATGCATTTTGCCGGCCGGTCAGAGGGTAAGTCCTTCGATCAGTATTGTGTCAGAGATGAGAACGGGCATTTCTTTGTCAAAGACGCTCTGGTGCAGATAAGCGTAAGTGTCGTTGAAACCCTGCGTGGTGGCACGCATGAAATCTTTCTGGCGCGGCCTGAAAGCATAGAATTTCATCAGGATCAGAGCAGCCAGCCTCTCGTTTACTTCCGGGGTGCTTTCGACCTCGCTGCATAAGCCTTCACTCCTTTATTACCCATCAGGAAGACACAGATTATGACACAGCCACAGGTGACATCGCAGGATCATGCTGCGGCTCTTATCAGGCGTCTTGAAGCATGCGAGCCTGATGTGAAAGCTTTTACGACTTATGATCCGGTGCGTATTCGCTCTGATGCAGCGACAGCAAAAACCGGTCCGCTGACAGGGGTCAGCGTCGGAGTAAAAGATATCATTGATATGGCTGGTTATGTGACTGGTCATGGCTCTGCTATTTATGAAGGGAATTATGCGCGGGCAGATGCAGCCTGTGTCACACAGCTGCGTAATGCCGGGGCACTTTGTGCCGGTAAAACAGTAACAACAGAGTTCGCGTTTTTCCGCCCTGGTGCCACAGTTAATCCTTATGGTCCGGCACATACGCCTGGCGGCTCTTCAACAGGTTCAGCCGCTGCGGTCGCTGCTGGTATTGTTGACATTGGTCTGGCCTCGCAGACAGCCGCTTCCCTGACACGTCCCGCCTCATATTGTGGTATTGTTGGCTTTAAACCCAGCTATGGTCGTTATGCCGCTGCAGGTGTCAAAAGTCTGGCACCATCATTTGACACGCTAGGCACTGTGACGCGCGATGTTGCAACGGCTGCTCTTGCTGATGCGGTGTTAAAAGGGCCGGTTGCTGCACCTGTTACACTTGCTGCGACGAAGCCTGAGCGTGTGCTGCTGTGCCGCACACCGCACTGGGATGAAGCTGATGAGAGTACGCATAATGCGGTAGAAAAAGCAGCCGCTCTTATGGGGGCTCATGTCCCTGTGACTGAGCTGGATATGCGAGTATTTTCTGATGCTGCGGCTTTGCACATTACGATTATGAGTTATGAGGCCTCACAGGCTCTTGCCTGGGAATATACACATAAGCGCGACATGCTCAGCCAGCAGATTACAGGCCTGCTCGAAGCCGGACAAAAGATTTCCTACGCAACATACCGTGCCGCACTGGAAAAAGCGCAGGCTCTTCGCGAGGCTATAGCAGCTTTTGCAACACCCGGCACTGTCATGCTGGCTCCCGCTGCACCGGGGGAGGCACCTTTGCTGACTGAAGGCACAGGCAGCCCGATTTTCAGCAGGTTATGGACATTGCTGCGCCTGCCAACACTCACTCTGCCTGGTCTGACGGGTAAAAATGGCCTGCCGGTGGGTGTGCAGCTGCTCGCAGGCTTTGGTGCGGATGAAGAGCTGCTGAACTACTCCGCCTGGGCGGAAACAGTTCTGCCTTCACTGCCTGCGCCTGTCCTTTGCTTCAATAATGGGAATGTATAACGATGACGGTTAATGAGGCAGATTTCACAACACGTCTCAGCGCGCTTGAGCGACGTATTGAGGTGCTTGAAGCTGAAGCTGACATTCGTCGTATTCAGGCGCGCTATATGTTCCTGTGTGACACGCCATGCCCTGAATATGGGGTGACAGATGATGCCATGCGTATTGACCTGATTATGGATCTCTACACAGAGGATGCAATCTGGGAAGGTGTTGGTGAGTATTACGATAACCAGTTTGGCCGCGCTGTTGGTAAGGAAGCAATTCGTAACCACTTTAACGGGTTCTGGGGGCAGAAGCGCGATCCGGCTCTGTTGCTGAACGCGCATTATCTGACGTCTGAGCAGATTCATGTAAAGGGCGATGAAGCAGATGGGCAGTGGATTCATTGCCAGCCCTGGGTTTTTTCTGACGGGTCGTCACTGCTGCGCTCAAGCCGGCTGAACAACCTGTTTCGTAAAGTTGATGGTGTATGGAAAATTGCCCGTACCCGTACAGAAAACGTCTTTGTTGCCCCGCTTCAAAATGGCTGGGTTGAAAGTATGCCGACTTACTCTGTGCTGATGAAAGAGTAAGTCATTTTAAGATTACAAAGAAGAAGAGAGACCTATGGATCTGAAAGTTGCGGCACATAAAGAAATCGTTGATCTGCATGTTTTATTGCAGAGCTGGTTTCGCGGGGAGGGTGAGGCCAGCCCTCAGCTTATTCTGAACCACTTTACACCAGATTATGCTATGCTTGGAGCTGCAGGCCGGCCGGTTGCGCGTGATACTTTCGCTGAAGTTTTGCCGAAGCTTTTTGGTTCACGCCCTGGTCTGGTAATGGAAATTGAGGATGTTGTTGTCAGAGCTTCATTTTCTGACGGGTATTTTGTAACCTATAAAGAAATTCAGACACAGAATGGTAAGCGCGATGAGCGTGGATCAGCTGTTATGTTCCGTAAAGGTACAGCAGAGCAGCCCTTGCTATGGCAGTATCTGCAGGAAACATTCTTCGCGATTTGAAGTTTTCTGTCGTATATAGTGTGTTACAACAAGCGGGGCCTTCAGGTTCCGCTTTTTTATGTGTACCCTGATTTGCCTTGTTGATCACAACATATTACAATCATGAAAAATATTGTGATCGGCTTTGAATTTTTTACTTACAAAGTTAATTATTTGCAATCATTAATGTGTGTTAGCCATAAATATCGCATTCACACCCAGATAAACAAAAGATGAAAAGCATTATTTTATAAAACTATGAATTATTTTTTTTGTTAATATACACTATAATCTTACTTTTTATATAACAAGGAAGATTATTTATCTTATTTTAAACAGATGGAAATAACATATTATATTTTTTATTGTGGTGCGCACTTTGCTTTGGTGAAGGTGTAGATCAGGAGCATCATAATAAAATACTGGCCGGGGGTTGACCTGGTTTTTCTGCGCTTTAAAAGGCAGCACGGTTTTCTGGTTTTAAGAAGATATGTATATTCAAATTCCCAAAATAGTTAATGAGTGGCTGGTAGAGTTTTTTTCTATTACTCTCCTGATACTCGGAGTTCCCCTTGCCTGTGCCGGGGTATATTTTATCGTTTGTGGTGAATCATTTTACTGTTTTTTTATGGGCGTAGGTTTTACAGTGTCAGGTTATCTGGTTACCCGCCGTTTGCCTGAAGGTGTGTGGGTTTATCTGTTTACATGGGCTGCAGCCTGCTGCTGGGCCCTGTGGGGTGCCAGAGCTGATATATCTGAAGCGCTGCCCTGGCTTGTTGTGCCTGGTATATTTGTTGTTCCGGCTGTTATGCTCCTGCCGACTCTTTACCGCATCAGAAGAGAGAAAAACTTACGTAAATAGCATTTTTTAGATTTAAACTGCTCTTTTCGTGCTATTGAGAAATTACAATAGTATTTTCTGTGAGTGTATATGCGCGGGACAGTTCTTACATATGATTCTGTGAGTGGAGACGGCCTCATTAGTGGTAATAATGAGCAGCGTTACCATTTTGGGTCTGCTGACGTGCATTCTGATACCTCACTTCTCATTCCTGGCGCCGGAGTTGATTTTGAAGTGAAGGGAGAGGCCGCTACGTCTGTATTTGTCCTGCCCGTTCTTGTTAATTTTCCACAGAGAGAACCCTCATCCCAGGGGACGCCCATTACTCAGGGCCGAAACCGTGTTGTGGCCAGTGTTCTTGCACTGCTGTTTGGTGTGCTGGGTATTCATAAATTTTATCTGGGCTACAAAAAAGCAGGCTTCATTATGCTGCTGGTCAGCGTTGTAGGCGTTACTTTTCTCGGGCTTCCGGGTGTTGTGATCTACGCGGTCGCTTTTTTTGAAGCTATTATTTATATTTGTAAAACAGATGAGGAGTTTTACGACACCTATGTCGCGCAGGAGCGTGACTGGTTTTAACTCCCTGTCGTTCAGATCTGAACAATCGTAGAAAAACTGAAAGTCTCGCCCTCAGGGTTGGCACCAAGCCTTAAGTGGGTGGGGGATATCATGCTGTAAGGTGGCACGGGCAGATTGTATGGAGCCGGCGCATTTTTAAAAGCTCTGCCGGCGAGGTCGAAATGTGAGCCATGGCAGGGGCATACATAATGCCCTTTATTTTGCTCCGGGTTGTCACCGACAGATGGACTATACGAAGGCACACACCCCAGATGCGTGCATATGCCAACGTAAACACCATATTCAGGGCTGAGTGACCGGTGCCAGTTGCGGGCATAGGCTGGTTGCTGCTGAACCTGAGAGTCAGGGTCGCGCAGCTGTTCTCTGAGAGTTTTCTCCTGCAGGGTGATGAGGTCGTCCCTGGTGCGGTGTATAATAAACACCGGCTTATTCTCCCATGTCGTGACGAGCTGCTCCCCTGGTGTCAGGTGCGACAGGTCAATGTCCACAGGCATATGCTCTGAAAAGCTCTCCGGAGGGAGAAGCCCCTGGAGAAAGGGGATAGCGCAGGCTGCAGCACCTGTTACGGCACCTGCTATTGCGGTCATTTCAAGAAAATCACGCCGGCAGGGGTTTTGTGTGTCGTCCTGCTTATCCTGAGTGTCAGGAGATGAGGGGGGATGTGTCGGCATGGTGTTTCAGTTTCTGTGCATAGAAGGTCATTATAGTTTTCATGCAATGTTATCTGATGCAAGGGGAGACGATATGAATTATCGGGATTTTCTTATTCCGGTTTGGGAATGACAGCCATAAGAATATCTTATTTTATCCGCTTTTACCGTGTCATGCTCTTGCAACCTGCGAAAAATATACCCATTGTAAAAATACATTCGCTGGAACATTCAGTGAGTGTGACGTTCTCGGGGTGAGGTGAAAATCCCAACCGGCGGTAAGTGGTTCGTCCACAAGCCCGCGAGCGCCTGCCTCTGGCAGGGTCAGCAGATACCGGTGCAATTCCGGAGCCGACGGTTAAAGTCCGGATGAGAGAGAACGAGGAAACTGGTGTCCTTTCTGCTGTTGTGGCGGAGAGGCGCGGTGTCTCTTGTTGCGCCCCATAGTGATGTCTTGTCGTAAGGCGAGTAATGGAGGTGTCGGGGTGCCGGAGAGGGTTTCTTCTCAGAATAATTCCGTCATAATGTCGGCCAGAGTGTTGCATGCTTTTCGTACAGCTCTTGCTGAGGCCGCCCGTTTTGTCGGGCAGACGGCACCTAACCCTGCTGTTGGATGTGCCTTGCTTGATGAGCATGACGAGATCGTCCTGGTTGCTGCGCATCACAGGGCGGGTGAGCTGCATGCCGAACGCCTTGCTCTGCAGCAGGCGCGTGAGGCAGGTGTTATAGAACGGGTGCGTACTGCTGTTGTTACGTTAGAGCCGTGTAATCACACCGGGCGCACGCCGCCCTGCACTGAGGCTTTGCTGGATTCTCCTGTTAAAACAGTCTGGATCGGGTGTCGGGACCCAAACCCGCGTGTTGATGGCAGCGGCGCAGCCCGTCTTGCACAGGCGGGTCTTACTGTGCGCTGGCTTGCTGAGGCTGGTGGAGCAGCTGAGGTTTTTGCACGTTGTCAGGCGCTTCTGGCCCCTTTCGCCTGTAAGCAGATACACAGGCGTCCGTGGATCACAGTAAAGCAGGCACTTAACGCGCAGGGGAGTATGGTGCCTCCTGCCGGTCAGACAACATTTACGTCCTCTGCTTCTTTAACATTCGCTCACAGGATACGCCGTATGACGGATGGTATTCTGACTGGTACAGGCACTATTCTGGCCGATTTGCCGTCATTCACGGTGCGCCATGTTCCTGACCATGAGCATGTTCGTCGCCTGCTGGTTATCTGTGGTCAGCAGGATGCTTTGCCTCAAAGCTGGCTCGATCAGCGTCGTGCCTGTTTTGATATTCGTTTTTGTTCTGATCTGACTCATTTGCCGGCGCTGCTCGCGCAAACCAGTGCCATGTGGCTTATGGCTGAGGCTGGCCCACGTCTTCTGGCAGCGCTCAGGCAGCATAATCTGTGGGATGACTGGCTGACTATTCGTCAGGGTGCAGAGGCGCAGGATCAGTATTTTATCTCTCAACGTCAAAATGTGACCCCGCTGGCACTGCTTCCGGAGTGGGTACACTGTCAACAGGAGCAGGTATGTTTTCCGGAATCATAGAATCACTGGGGCATGTTCTTCTGGCTGAAGCCAGAGAAGAAGCACTGATCGCAGAAGTGGATACAGGCTTTAAGGATATCGCCGAGGGCGAAAGCATAGCTGTGAATGGTGTATGCCTTACCGCAGTTGAGCCGGCACCAACCGGTGTCGCCCGTTTTTTTATCAGTAGTGAAACACTGAACTGCACAGCACTCGGGCAACTGAAAACAGGCGGGCGGGTTAATCTCGAACGTGCCGTAACCCCTGCCACACGCCTGTCAGGGCATATTGTACAGGGCCATGTTGATGGCACAGCCCGTTTTGTCAGCAGCACTCCGTCGGGAGATGCCCATCAGGTTATCTTTGAAGTCCCTTCATCTCTGCGTCGTTATATGGTGGCAAAAGGGTCAGTCACACTCGATGGTATAAGCCTCACCCTTAATGAGATTGGCGCGGCAGATCATGATGTCTTTACGATTTCTCTTATGATCATTCCACATACATGGACGCACACCACACTTGGTACGCTCTCACCAGGCGATACGGTGAATGTTGAGGTTGATGTCATTGCGAAATACGTGGAGGTTTTATGTCAGAACAAATGAAAAAACCTGATGTTTCGGGTGCGGCCCCATCTGAAGCCCTGCTCAGGGCAGTCGCAGCACTTCGTGCCGGACGTATGGTCATTATGGTTGATAATGAAGATCGTGAAAATGAAGGCGATCTTGTTATGGCCGCAGAGTTTATGACCCCGGCTGCAATGAATTTTATGATCACTCATGCACGGGGCCTGGTATGCCTGCCGCTTGAAGGGGCGCATATTGACCGCCTTGGCCTGCCTATGATGGTGAGCAAAAATACGTCACGTCATGAAACGGGCTTTACTGTTTCAATCGAAGCTAAAGAAGGGGTGAGCACCGGTATTTCAGCGGCCGACCGTGCCCTGACAGTGCAGGTTGCCGCGGCCGAAACGACCACAGCAGCTGACCTGGCAACACCAGGGCATATCTTCCCGCTGCGGGCGGCAGATGGTGGCGTTCTGCAACGTATCGGTCATACTGAAGGGTCTGTTGATATCATGAAGCTGGCGGGCTTACGTCCTGCCGCAGTTATTTGTGAAATCCTGAATGACGATGGCACGATGGCCCGGCGCCCTGAGCTGGAGGTTTATGGTCATAAGCATGACATGCCGATTATCTCGATTGCTGAACTGGTGGAGTGGATCAGTCAGTATGGTAACGGCGCTCTTGCACCCTATGAAGAAGAGCTGAAACCTTCGGGCATACAGTCTGAAGCACCACTGGAAAAAATAGCCGTTTCAGCGTTACCAAGTGAATATGGGGGTAATGCTCTGCGTATTCATGCCTTTCGTGATGGCTCCGGCGTTGAGCATGTCGCTCTTGTGAAGGGTGATCCTTCTGCACAGGGTGAAGTGCCGCTGGTACGCTTACACTCGGAGTGTGTCACGGGGGATGCTCTGGGCTCATTACGGTGCGACTGCGGGGCTCAGCTTCATGCTGCCCTGAACAGAATTGGACAGGCCTCTTCGGGCATTCTGGTTTACGTACGTGACCATGAGGGGCGGGGGATTGGCCTTGCCAATAAAATTCGCGCCTATGAATTGCAGGATGCCGGATTTGATACGGTCGATGCGAATCATAAGCTGGGTTTCGAGGCTGATGCACGTGACTGGACAGCAGCGGCTGCTATTTTACGTGATCTTGGCATTACCCGTCTCGAACTGCTGACGAATAACCCGGATAAAGTTGAAGCCCTTGAGGGGCAGGGTTTTGAGGTGAGTAAGAGGGTGCCGATAGAAATCGCTCCTAACCGCTTTAACCGCGAATATCTGGAAACAAAACGGCAACGGATGGGGCATCGCTTTAGTCGTTTTTCTGCCGTGAGTGAACCATCAGACGCTGTGTAATAACACTGTGTTATTAAGAGGAAAATGTTATGAGTACCTATGTAACCCCTTCTTTGCCTGAGCTGAAACTTGTTCCGTCACCGCGCCTTGCAGTGGTTGTCAGCCGTTTTAATACAACCATTACTGAAGGGCTGTGTAATGGTGCGCTTGAATGGCTGGGTGAGCACGGCATTACAGTAGCCGCACAGGATATTTTCTCTGCCCCTGGTGCTTTTGAAATGCCTTTACTGGCGCAGACCCTGGCCCGCACCGGTAAGTACGAAGGTGTCATCTGCCTTGGGTGCGTCATTAAGGGAGATACAGCTCACTTTGAATTTATCAGCCTTGGCGCAACAATCGGGATGATGCAGGCTTCGCTCGAGACCGAAGTGCCTGTCGCGTTTGGTGTACTGACGACCTATACAGAAGACCAGGCAACACAGCGTGCCTTGCCTGACGTACATAATAAAGGGCGTGAAGCAGCCGCAGCCTGTGTTGAATCGCTTGCTTTGCTGCGCCGTATTAAAGAAGGCTGAAGCAGTATTTAAACATAACGTGGTTTCTCAGATGTGACGTTTTTGTTGCAATTTATGGGTGTGTCTGGTTGGGTTTCGTACGGTATCACTTGCGGCCGGAGCCATACCAGGCCAGATAGAGGCGGCAGTAAACTGTCACTATAATAGCCCGAATTGTTCAGGAGCTGATCTTCAGCCATGCTCTCTACTTATATCAGCCGTTTAACAAGCTTTTGTGTGCGCCATGCTTTTGCGGTTATCGCTTTGTTCATGGTGCTTTCTGTTGCGGCTGGTTATGCCGGGGTCAATTTTCTGGGTGTTACGACTGACACCAGTAAAATGCTTTCTGACAGGCTGGCATGGAAACAGCGATCAGATGAAATGGGGCGCCTCTTTCCACAAAAAGAGGGGCTTCTGGTCGCGGTTATTGAGGCTGATATCCCTGAAAAAGGCCAGGCAGTTGCTCAAATTCTGGCCGGACGCCTCTCTGCCGATCATAAAAATTTTGAATTTGCGAACCGGCCTGATGCAGACCCCTACCTGATGCGTAATGGTTTGTTATTTCTTCAGGCTCCCGTGCTTGAGCAGGTGCTTGATCAGACTATTTCTGCACAGCCGTTTCTTGCCGCCCTGGCGCAGGACCCTTCAGCGCGCGGCCTTTTTAGTTCTCTGTCTCTTGTTGCGCAGGGTGTTAAACTGGGGCAGGCAGATCTTAAGGGGTTTCAGGCGCCTCTTGAAGGGTTTGCAAAAAATCTTGAAAGTGCAGCGGCCGGTAAGCCACAGGCATTGTCGTGGGAGAGGTTGCTGGGAGGGGAGCTGGCCGATATGGCTGGCCGTTACCAGTTTGTGGTAACAAAACCGAAGCTTGATTTTGGTTCGTTGCAGCCTGGTGGCAATGCAGCAAAAGCCATGCGGGATGCTGCAAATAGTATTGAGTTTGTTCAAAACGGACAGGTTAAAGTACACCTTACCGGGCAGGTTCAGCTTGATGATGAAGAGTTTGCTACTGTTGCTGAGGGGATGGTAGCAGGGCTGATTGGCTCTTTACTGCTGGTTACGCTCTGGCTGTTTGCTGCCGTGCATTCCTGGCGTGTTGTTGTGCCTATTGTGCTGACGCTGATTGTCGGGCTGCTGCTTACTACTGGCTTTGCGGCTGTTGCTGTAGGCACGCTCAATCTCATATCAGTTGCATTTGCTATATTGTTTGTAGGTATTGCGGTTGACTTTGCTATTCAGTTTTCAGTTCGTTTCCGTGCTCAGAGTGAAGATGAAAATGACCCTCAGGGAGGGATAAGAGCGCTTGCCGCAACGGCTAAAGAAACAGGACATCAGATTCTGGTGGCAGCTCTTGCCACATCAGCCGGCTTTCTGGCTTTTACACCTACGGCGTTTCTTGGCGTCGCGCAGCTGGGGCTGATTGCCGGTGTTGGCATGCTTGTTGCTTTTGTCTGTACCACAACTTTTTTACCGGCCCTGCTCAGGGTTTTTCATCCTTCGCTTAACTGCCCCAGCATGGGTTATGCCTTTATGAAGCCAGTTGACATCTGGATACGCCAAAAGCGTAAAGGCTTCCTGTTTGTGTTTGGTCTGGTTGCTGTGTTTGGCCTTGTTCTGGTGCCTGGTCTTCAGTTTGACGGTGACCCGCTGCATACTAAAAATCCATATTCTGAGGGGATGAAGGCCCTTCAGATGCTGATGACAAATCCGACTTCTTCTCCCTACAGTGCTGACCTTCTGGTCGCTGATCTTGATCAGGCGCATAAGCAGGCTGAACGACTGGCGAAAGTGCCTGGTGTTCACGACGCTATGTGGCTTGGTTCTTTCGTGCCTGAAGATCAGAAAGAAAAACTGCCTCTGATTCAGGATGCTGCCGGTATCTTATTGCCTACTCTGATTGTTCCTGACCCTAAACCTGCTCCTGATGCTCAGGCATTGCGTGAGTCAGTCCGCACAACGGCTGCGGCTCTGGGTGAGGTTCTTGATAAGGTACCTTCTGACAGCCCTGTGCGGCGTATTCAGGCCGCTCTGAGTAAGCTGGCAAGCGCACCTGATGATATTCTGATGGCGGCGAATAAAGCTCTGGTCGAGTTTTTGCCTCCCGAACTGGATCAGCTTCGTGTCATGCTTCAGGCAAAACCTGTAGACCTGAAAGATGTGCCGAAAAGTCTGGCTTCTGGTTATATTCTGCCTGATGGTCGTGCTCTGGTTGAGGTGCATCCCAGTGGTGGCTTTGCGCAGAGTAAAGCGTTGAGGAAATTTGTTACCGGCCTGCAAAAAGTGGACCCGGATATTGCAGGTTCTGCGGTTGATATTGTTGAAAGCGCGCGTGCGATTGTAAAAGCGTTTGAGCAGGCAGCGACCGCTGCGATTATTATGATCGCCGCTATTTTATGTGTATCGCTGCGACGCATCGTTGATATGCTGCTGGTTCTGGCTCCTTTGCTTTTGTCGGCTTTAATGACGGTTATTCTGGTTGTTCTGCTGCCGGAAACACTCAATTTTGCAAACGTTATCGCTTTGCCCTTGCTGCTTGGGGTTGGTGTATCTTTCAATATTTATTTCGTGATGAACTGGCGTGATAAGGTGAAATACCCGCTGGCGTCTCCAACAGCCCGTGCTGTGCTGTTTTCAGCATTAACTACTGGTACGGCTTTTGGTTCTCTGGCGTTGTCACATCATCCCGGTACGGCAAGTATGGGTCGTTTGCTGTTGTTGTCACTGGGGTGCACGCTGGTGGCAACGCTTATTTTCGTACCTGCGTTGCTGCCAAAGCGAGATATTGATGAAAGATAATATCGTCGCGCTCAGGGTTATATTGAGTAAGATATAAAAAAGGCGCCTGCGAGAAGCAGGCGCCTTTTTAGTGTCAGGTCAGATTTTGACCCATTCAGGATGGTGTGGCACCGAAATGTCACGCCCCTTAAGCATCATATCCCAGTACACGTGAGGGAAAGCTTTTGTTTTAAGGAACCATGCAAAACGGCTGGCTTTGCGCTGGTCGTAAGGGAAGCTTGGGGCTGGCTTGCCACCATAAAGGAATTCAGCCAGCACCACTTTCCCGTAAGCCACTGTCAGTGGGCATGCGCCGTATCCGTCATAGATGGCTTTAGTCGGAGCGCCATCCAGTGATGAGAGAACATTAGCAACAACGACTGGTGTTTGCGCACGTGCCGCGGCCATTGTTTTGGCGTTAGATGTGCCAATAGCATCACCCAGGCCAAAAACCTGGTCATATTTATTGTGTACCAGTGTGCCGGGGTCAACATCAAGCCAGCCTGCATCGTTTGCCAGAGGGCTTGATTTGACAAAGTCAGGTGCGCTCTGCGGTGGAGTGACATGAAGCATGTCGAACTCTTTCACCACATGCTCTGTTTTGCCATTTTCTGCTGGCACAGCAAAAGTAGCTTTGCGGCCCGGGCCGTCAACAGCGACAAGGTTATGTTTGAAGTTCAGGTCAATGCCATAATAATCAACTGCATTTTGCAGTTCAGGCAAATAATAGCCCACACCGAACAGAGCTTCCCCTGCGAGAGAGAAGTCAACTTTGGTGCGGAAGAGAGTTCCCTGCTTGCGCCAGTAATCAGAGGCAAGATAGGCGATCTTCTGAGGTGCGCCTGCACATTTGATTGGCATAGGTGGCTGGGTAAAAATTGCCTGTCCGCCAGCAAGGGACTGAATGCAGGTCCATGTATACTCAACCGTTTCCCGGGAGTAGTTGCTGCATACGCCATTGCGGCCGAGTG
Organism: Acetobacter sp. DsW_059; assembly: GCF_002153695.1. Lineage (NCBI taxonomy): Bacteria > Pseudomonadati > Pseudomonadota > Alphaproteobacteria > Acetobacterales > Acetobacteraceae > Acetobacter > Acetobacter sp. DsW_059. The sequence continues at coordinate 18,943 of NZ_JOPI01000012.1, read as the reverse complement.
TGTCACTCAGGCCATCTATTTTATTCCAGTCCAGCTGGATGCCGGGGCAGACAATAAGGCGACGGTAACCAATAACGCGTCCGCCGGTCAGTGTGACCTGATGGGCGTCAGGCTCGAAGCTTTTTACAGCTTCGCGGATCCATGTGGCCTGTGAGGGTATAAGGCTGCGTTCCTGCTTCAGGGTGCTTTTTAATGTCATTGCACCAGCACCAACCAGGGTCCAGCCGGGCTGATAGGCATGTGTTGTTGAGGGCTCGATGATGGCAATGTCAAGAGTTGGGCGTTCGCGTAATAACCGTGCTGCAACGGCTAGCCCGGCAGTGCCTCCACCTACAATCACAACAGTGTAAAGAAGGTCTGGCTTTTTACCTGTGTCTGACCTGGTCATATGAGCCCTTTCTTTTGCTATGTATACTCAGCTGAGTGTGTATAACATAATTAATTAAATAAATTAATAAGGTTTTTAATTAATGAAAATGATTAACTAAAAACCTTATTTTTTTCATATAGTTATTCTTTTACCCAAACCTCAACTGGTCCGCTAAGTTTCATCGTGAGAGGTCTGCCATGGCGATCAACTGTCTTGCCGATTGCAACACGGATCCACCCTTCGCTGATGCAGTATTCTTCAACATTGGTTTTTTCAACACCTTTGAAGCGTACACCAATGCCACGTTCAAGCAACTCACCGTTGAAAAAAGGGCTTGCCGGGTCGACTGACAGGTGATCTGGCAATGTAGTGTCTGACATGGATAAAAAAGCTCCTTGCTATAATCAGAAATAAAAGAAGAGTAGCGATACAGCATATCGCCAGGCTACAGGTGAGAAACCTAAGCCTGATATCTTTGTTTGTAAGGTTTTTATGGGGAAAAGATCAATGGATATTAAGATATCAGTGTCTTTCAGCGGCGGTGCTTTTTGCGTCGTGCAAGGCGTTTTCTGAGTTTTGGGCTGAGCAGGAGAGTCGTTGTTTTATGGAGCCAGCGGAAACGCTTTTTGCTCCATGCGCTCAGTCTGTGCATAAACAGATAAATAACGGGCGTTGAGTAAAGGGTCAGGAGCTGACTCATTGCCAGCCCGCCGATAATAGCCACACCCAGGGGGCGACGCAGTTCAGCACCGTAGCCATGTCCAAAAATCAAGGGAATGGCACCAAAAGCAGCGGCCATTGTTGTCATCAGAATAGGGCGGAAGCGCGTAATACAGGCACTGTAAATGGCCTGATAGGGTGTCAGATTTTCAGCCCTTTCTGCATTCAGGGCAAAGTCGATCATCAGAATGGCATTTTTCTTTACGATGCCAATCAGTAAGATAACACTCAGCATTGCAATGAGAGAGAAGGATTCACCGCACAGCCACAACCCCATAAGAGCACCGACAGCGGCTGAGGGCAGGGTTGAGAGAATAGTTAATGGCTGAATATAACTCTCATAGAGCACACCAAGAGTGACATACATGGTGATAATTGCAGCAATACATACCAGAAGCTCATTTCTCAGGTTTTTTTGCATATTGCCAGCCTGACCACTGTACTGGCCGTGCAGAGATTCAGGAACATGCAGGCGCTTCATGGTGCGAAGAATTTCAGCCGTTGCATCCTGAAGTGATTTGCCCGGTGCAAGGTCGAATGAAATAGCGCCTGATGTTGCCCCGTTTTCATGGCTGACCTGCAAGGGCGTTGGCTGAGATTCGAGGTCTGCCACCGAAAGCAGAGGGACCATCGTTTCCTGAGATGAGGAAACAGCCGAGCCGCTGGAGGCGTCTGCGCCGCCCGCCAGGCGGTTGGCTATTGAGTTTCTGAAAGAGAGTTCGTTCTGATTTGTTTTGCCGGTAGAAGATGCTGACGTATTTTTAACGCGCACCGTATTTGACGCAGTAGCACCCGAAGCTGTGCCACCTGCAGTTGAAACCCACAGGGATTTCAGCGTTTCAGGTGTCTGACGGAACCTGTCTGCAACTTCCATTATAACGTAATAGGTCGTCAGAGCGGTTGAAATGCTTGAGGCTGTTCTTTGTCCATAGGCGTCATAAAGGGCGTTTCCGATGAGCTGAGGCGTAATCTGATAGCGCGCAGCGGTATCGCGGTTAATAAGAACGTGCATGGCTGAGCCATTAGATGAAAGCTGGCTGCTTACACCGGTAAGAACATGGTTGCGTTGCAGGCTGGCTGTAATGCGCGGTATCCATGTATAAATATCTTTGTCGCTGGTGCTCTGAAACACGTAGCTGTAAGTGCCCTGGTGCTGGCGCTGCCCGCCGCCATTAATGTCACCCGCATTTGAGACACTAATTGTCAGCCCTGGTACCTTTTTAATCCTCTGGCGAATGCGTGCGGCAATCTCCTCAGGGCCGGAACTGCGTTTTTCTTTACTGATAAGCTGTGCAAAAATCTGAGCTTCATTCGGGTTATCTTCGCCGGCAAACCCCATGACATTCTCTATGTCGGGGTCACCCTGCATAATGTCCATGATATCTGTCGCTTTGGCAGCTGTCGCTGCGAACGAACTGGTCTGGTCAGCGCTGAGGTAGCTTTCAATTAATGATATATCCTGGGCCGGCAGAAGGGTTTTGGGCATCGCTATAAAAATGGCGATGGTCAGAAAAAAGCTGAGAGGGAGCGAAAAAAGAATAAGCCACGGGTGACGAAGCGCCCATCCCAGAGAGCTGCGATAGCCTGTGAGCATATGCTTCATAAGCCAGTCTGTCATGTCGGCTATCAGGTGAATACTATAAAGAGCAATATTAAGTCTGGGGCTGGTGTGAGGTTTCTCAGCCGAAGGTTCGTCAAGCATATAGGCGCACATCATCGGTGTGAGCGAGACTGACAAAAAAAACGAGATTGTAATGGCGGCTGACAGTGTCATGGCAAATTCAAAGAAAATTTTACCAGGAATTCCCCCCATCAGTAAAAGTGGAAGAAAAACAGCAATAAGAGACACTGTGATAGAGAGAATTGTAAACGTGATTTCCTGTGACCCGATAAGGGTTGCTTCCATACGTTTTTTACCACTCTCCAGGTGACGTGTAATATTTTCAACGACAACAATAGCATCATCAACAACAAAGCCTGAAGCAATGGTCAGTGCCATGAGGGAGAAGGTATTAAGGGAGAAATGGCACAGTTTCATAACGGCCAGAGAGCCAATCAGTGAAACAGGAACCGTAATGGCCGGGATAATGGTTGAGCGCCAGCTGCGTAAAAAAGCGAGCACAACAATAATAACAAGTACAACAGAGATGAAGAGTGTCAGCTGTGTGTCAGCCAGCGATCCGCGAATAGAGACAGAGCGGTCAGAGACAAGTTTAAAATCGACATCCGGTGGCAGGGCATTGCTGAATGCCGCGGCGCGTGCGCGGATACTGTCAGTGACTTCAATAACATTTGCTCCGGGCTGAGCCCGGATAAGCGCGATAATGGCAGATTTACCATTCATCCAGCCGGCTTTGCGTTCATCCTGCGGGCCATCGCTTACCGTTGCCACACTGTGCAGATGAATAGGCCGCCCGTTACGATAACCGATAATCAGGTCCTGGTATTGTTGTGCTGTGCGTGCCTGGTCATTTGTTTCAAGTGTCAGACGCTGTGCTGATTCTTCAATAAAGCCTTTAGGTGTGTTGGCATTAGCTGAGGCAAGTGCTGAACGAATATCTTCAAAGCCAACGCCATAACGATATAAAATCAGAGGATTCATTTCGACGCGTATCGCGGGCTTTGATGAGCCTGCCATTTCAACCCAGCCAACGCCTTTAATCCCGGCCAGCAGGGGTTTAAGATGTGTTTCGGCAAGGTCGCGCAGCGCGGAGGATGTGCGTGTTTCTGAGGTGAGTACAGCCAGCATGACCGGGCTGTCAGAAGGGTCAGCTTTAAAATATTGCGGTTGTGACAGCATGGTGGTTGGCAGGTCTTTTTTGGCAGCCTGCAGAGCAGCCTCAACATCACGCGCTGCACCGTTAATATCGCGGGAATCATCAAAAAACATCAGAACAAATGCGCTGCTGTCTGTTGATTCTGAGCGTATACTGGTGATGCCGGCAATCTGCCCCAGGTGCCGTTCCAGAGGGGTTGTCATCGAGCTTGCCATTTGCTGCGGCGAGCTGCCTGACTGTGATGCAACCACGTAAATAACCGGAAATGAGATATTGGGCAGGTCAGCGACGGGAATTGTTTTGTAAGAAAAAACACCTGCCAGGACAAAAGCCATGGCCATAAGGATGGTGCCGACAGGACGGGTAATAAAAAGTCGGCAGAAAGACAAAACAAAGTTTCCTTATTCTTCAGAAACATCACGCAGGGTGTGTATGGGCGTAATTATAAATATAAATCGTTACGAAAGAAAAATTTATTGTTATAAAAAAGACAGGCGCACCGCTGTTTATTACTGAGGCAGCGCATTGGCTGTGTCTGCCCGCTGTTTTCCCTTGGGCGCTGCGGCATTTGGCATAATTCTGCCGCTGCTGCCGCGTTCAGTTGCAAGTGTTCCCGAAACCCTATCAACAACAATATCCCCTTCAGAGACAGTGCGAAAAATGCCAATCTCAGTCGTAATGTGGAAAACAGCGTTTTTCGTGCTGGCAGACGTGACTTCGAGTGCCTGCAGATGACCTGCTTTAGCAAGAAATGATGACTGATCGCCGAGGTAAAGTGCGAGAGCCGGCGCGGCTACTTCATTGATTGTCAGGGTGGCAGAAGCTTCTTCGCGAATACGCGCTGAAGCAGAAAGTGTGCGGATGGTGACCGGTCCTCCCGTAGCAATAAGCCCCAGCTCTCCGGCCCGGCCCATTTCGAGGGGAGCACTGCCAGCTTTTATAAAAACAGTGCTGCTGCGATCATCAAGCGTGACAGGTGTTTTCCCTGTGTTGTCAAGTGTCAGCGGGAGTTCCGGGCGTGTCTTAATGGTGAGCGGCTGTGCTGCACATTCTTTTTGTATAATGACGATACTGCTGGTTTTAGGGTCTGTGGTTATTGTGACGCCAGCAGGAACAGGGTGCTCTGGCTCGGCATCACTTCTGAGCGTGGCAGAAGTTGTAATATGCAAAGCACTCAGGCAGGGCGCTGAGACAATCAGGTTTTTTCCATAAAGCGGCTGTGCAGCTCTGGCTGGTGACACCACACAGAATATCAGAGCCAGAAAAAAAGTGCAGAAATGCGACCGTATGTTCGTCATAAGGCTCTCTTATCAGATAATCTGCGCGGTCAGATAGGGTAATTATGTGTCAGGTCAGGCGGCTAGTGGCGTATGCCACTGCCACCGGTGCCACCCATGAGCGTGTCGTGCAGGCGGTCAAGTGTATCCGTCAGTGTGTCGTGGGCGCGCTTGCCTTTGCTACCCACTACAGTCACGGTTGTTGTCATGCCGGCAGCAAGCTGCGTTCCTGGTGGTATGCTGTCGATATGTACTCTGACCGGTATACGCTGAGCAAGGCGTACCCAGGTGTAAACCGGGTCAACTGCCGGCAGGCCCTGCACTGACGGTGTTGCATTAGGTGTGGCAATACCGTGCGTAATGCTGACCACATGCCCCCACATCGGGGCACTGTAACCCATAAGGTCCATTCTGACCCGGTCACCAATATGAATGGCGCGGATTTTGGTTTCTTCAAAATAGCCATCAACCCAGAAGGAAGAGGAATCGATAACCTGAATATTAGGTGTTCCTGCTGTGGCAAAATCCCCGGTACGCATAATCAGGTTATTAACATAGCCTGTTACGGTGCTGCGAATATGTGTGCGCTCAAGGTTGATATTCGCCTGTGACAGATGGGCCACCGCGTCAGCATACTGGGCTTTGGCAACTTCTGCTGTCGCTTCGTATACCTGTTTCTCTTCGTTAGAGGCGGCGACTTCGGAGAGGTTTTTACGGCGAACGCGCTGTGTGTCTTTAAGCACCATATCAGCCTGTCGTTCATTGACCTTTGCGGTGGCAACAGCAACAGCCACCTGAAAGTCAAACGGGTCAATTTCGTAAAGAATATCACCCTTATGAACAAACTGGTTATCTTTTACATTGACTGAAATAATCTGCCCTGAAACACGAGGGGCAATGTCAGCCACCTGCACACGTACCTGGCCGTTTCTGGTCCAGGGGGCAGCGGTGTAATAGTCCCACAAAACGAAGCTTACGATTGCAGCAACAAACAGAATAGTTCCTGTTGTTATTAATTGCAGGACGCGGCGTGCGCGTTCGAACACGGCAGATAAACCCTTTTAAAACAGTATAGTGTAGAGACCGATAAAGCATATCAGCATGCCGAACTCTGCCAGGGGAACATTCCAGATAACCCGACGGGCTCTTATTTTCCCCAGCAAAGGATTAAGCACAAGAAGAGTGGCTATAGCCAGTGCTGCGTGGATCACAAAAGAAGAAACCAGCAGCCCGCCAATATCGAGAACAGGCGTGAGATGAAATTCCATCATGTGAAAAAAGCTCTTTTTCGCCGGCCTGCGGGAGGGATTACCTCATAGAGGCGTAAGGCTGAACGGTTATGCTCAAGCAGATGGATCGTGCCAACAATAGCCGAGACGGCAGCAAGAGCGGTTGTTAGCTGCCCGTCGGGCAGGGACATACTTTTTTCGAGCAGCAGCCAGGCCCGGTGCTGCAGGCGTTCTGTCGCTTTGTCTGCATCGCGGATAATCGTGGCACGAAAAGCGGCTTCGGCCTGTGTGCGAATAGCGGGAATTGTTGCCGCACGTTGCAGATGGCGCCGCGCGCGCGCGAGTTCGATGTTGAGTTCATCCAGGCTTGAAAGACGGTTAAAGACACGTTTTTTGGCGCGCGTATCAGGCAGATAGCTATTCCATTCCAGAATACGGCACAGGCGGTCATAATGCCGGCTGATCAGAGCTGAGCCTGTGCGCTCTCCCCTGAAAGAAAATTGCCTGCGCAGGTCATGGCCAATTGTAATAGCCACGCGAAAGCGCCTGCCTGTGGCTGAAGGGGGCAGTAAAAGTACCAGTGAAATAAAGATAACAATCGCAGAAAAAAGATACATTACATTGCGGTCGATAAAAGCCGTGGGATCATAGTTTTGTGTATTTGCAACGCCCAGAATAACAAAAAAGAAAACACCGCCATTAAAGCCTATCGTTGCTGTTTTGGGGTTCATGAGCAGCAGGCAGCTGCAAAAAACAACAGGCAGAATAGCCAGGGCCATAAAGGGCATATCTGACCCTTTGGGCAGAATACCAAAGTTCAGAACAGCCGCTACAATAATGGCCATCGGGGTGCCGATCAGGGCCCCCATGCCAAACCCCCGGGCATTATAGGTTGTGGCAGCAAGGGTCATAATCATGGCGACCTGTGCCAGAGCGGTGTAGGTGGCCGGTATGTCAGAAATAATGCATAGCCCGGCAGCAATGCTAAAACCTACAAGCGAACGAAACCCTGAGAGCAGGGCTGCAATAACGTCGTCATGTTTTTCAATTTTCAGGTCAGGGGCTGTCGTACGTGCACGCCGGCCTTTTTCAAAAGCCTCAATGCCGTCGGTGGCCCAGCGGGTATCAAGCTGCAGCGCCATAGAGCGTTCGGTAAGCCAGATCTCATCAAGCAGAACATTACGCTCAGTTTCAGGGGTATAGATCTGGCGTGCAAGGGTTTCGAAGTTTTTTATTGTCTGACGTTGTGGTTCGGCCAGATGGCTGTCTTCAAAAGTTGATCTGACATGCTCAAGGACAAAAGGTGAAATATTTTTGCGGCGCAGGGCATTGTTGATGGCGCGGCTGCAGCTGAGCATTTCAAGTAATGCCACCATAGCTGAGCGCGCACCGGCCAGCCGGATGGCGGCATCAGACAGTTCGGTTTTAACGAATGAGGCATGTGTGGTCAGTGCCATAATCTGCCCCGCCAGCCCCGCGCAGGCGATATCATCAGGGATGTCACGCCCCGATATGGCCTGACGGGCAATATTTCTGACCGTATTGGCACTGGCTGTAAGGCCTGCTGCCAGCTTTTCCCAGGCAGTGGGTGAGCCAAAGATATCGTTGATAGCTGAGGTTGCAGCGATGCCCACAACAATGTCCGATACGCGCGCGATAGCAGTATCGAAAACATTGCCTGGATTGTCGATGCAGTTGATCCCGACAATAGCGACGGTATAGCCTGAAAGCATAGCAGCATAGGCACGAAAATCTTTTTCAAGAGTGCCGATAATCGTGCACAGTGTGATCCAGAGCGCAACGCCCCCCAGAAAAATGCCGCGTTCCTGGTTAAAGCAGGCAGTCAGAAAAAGAGCAACGAATGCTCCCAGAAAAGTACCTAGCAGGCGATACATAGCTTTTGAGAGGACCTGGCCCCGCAAAGGCTGTGCCAGTATCATGACTGTCACTGCAGCTGACGCAGGCGAAGGCAGCTGCAGCCAGAAAGCAGTGCTCAGTGCGAGCACCACTGACAGCCATGTACGAAAACAAAAAGAAAACCACCCTGGTGTGAAAATATGCTGCGGTAGCGGAATACCTACGCCAGCCCAGAAACCAGGACGATTTTCAGTTTTCTGAGGGGTCACTGCTGCACCATATGGCAGCTTGCCTGCCGTGCAGGTTTATTCAACAACGACTGTTCTGACAGTTGAGTCCTCAGGCAGTTTTTCAAACGTCCGGCCATATTTGAGAACGATCTTTCCCGTGCCTTTAGTAATGGCTTTAAAATAAAGTGTTTCATTGCCACCGCAACCCATTGCCCCATGACAATCCTGAGATTGTGTATACTCCATACCAGTTAAAACAACATTATGAGGAATATTCTTAACCATCCAGCCATATCCGGTAGTTGGATTGGACGGGAGTTTTATTTCAAAAACACTGTTATTTTTGACATGAATTGTGTCGTTTTCTGCTGCAAGACAGTATGTCGGTGCTATGATCATCAGAGCGGCAATTATCTTTTTCATAAGTTTTACTCCGTTTGTTTTGCTGAATGTAGGCTGATAATTTTTCTCAGTCTATTCTTGCTCTCTTTGTTCTCGGGTGTTTTTGTTGTCGCTATTCTGTTTTGTTGAAAATAATTCCGTGCAGATATCAGTGTTCAGAGCACGGTGAGAAAGTCAGGCGTCGTTTATGAAGTTTCTTCACACATCAGACTGGCAGGTAGGCCGGACATTTGGTTTCGCGGGAGATGTCGCTCAGGGTGCGCTTCAGGCTCAGCGTGTTGAGGTTATTCACCGGCTGGGGCTTCTGGCGCGCAGTCACGGCGTGCATCACGTACTGGTTGCAGGTGATATTTATGAGCACGAAACACCAGCCAGGTTAACTCTGCATCAGCCGCTTGAACGTATGCGTGAGTTTTCTGATATACGCTGGCACCTTATCCCTGGTAATCATGATGCCCATACACCCGATGGCCTCTGGTCGCGCCTGTTGCGTAACGGCAGTTTGCCTGAAAATGTAATTTTTCACAGTAAACCCGGGGCCGTGCTGATTGATGAGGCCGAAAATGCCTGGCTTCTGCCTGCTGTTTTGCAGCGCCGCCATGTGCTGACAGACCTGAGTGCCTATATGGATCAGGAGACAACTCCACCGGATGCCCTGCGTATTGGCCTGGCGCATGGTTCAGTGACCGGTTTTGGCAGCGGTGGTGAAGAGGAACATAACCAGCTGGCGCCTGACCGTGCAGAGAAAGCCGGCCTGAGCTATCTGGCTCTGGGGGACTGGCACGGTTTTAACGAGATTAATGCCCGCACATTCTATTCCGGCACACCAGAGACAGACCGTTTTGATATTGGCGGCGGCGGCGGCGGCGAGGCTTTGCTGGTGACAATAGCCGGCAGCCGGGCGACACCACAGGTTGAACGGTGCAGAACCGGGCATCATGTCTGGAAAAAACTGGGGGAGGTAACACTCACCAGCCATGAAGATATTTATGCGCTGGAGGCACGTGTCAGGAGTATTGCACCCGAGCATACCGGTTCAGTTCTGGCCTGGGCAGAAGTGTCTGGCCTGCTGAGCATGGAAGATATGGCGCTGTATGATAATTTAATTGTTCATAGCCTTGCCGGAGCAGTGACCTGTCTGCGCCTTTCGGGGGAGCCACAGCTGGCTGCGGATCTTGATGATCTTGATTATTTTGGCGAGGCCGGCGCTGTGCGGAATGCAGCCGGTGTTCTGCTCAGTAAAGTCAGTGGCGGGGGGGAGGAGGGCGCAGTGGCAGCGGATGCCCTGCAAAGACTTTTCCTTTTCTATAAAGATCTTGGAGGTGCAGGCGCATGATACTGACAGAGATACAGCTTAATGGTGTCCGGCGTTTTACTTCTCCGATAAAGCTTGAAGGCCTGGGGCCTGGCCTGAATATACTGGCTTTGCCTAATGAATCGGGTAAATCGACCCTTCTTCTGGCTTTGCGTGCCGCATTAATGTGGCGGCATAGTTCGGGTGGCGAGCAGATTAAAAGCCTTGCGTCTTATGGTGGCAGTGAGCCGCATATTATCCTGCGCTTTATGTGGGGTTCTGTGCCCTGTGCTTTTGAAAAACGCTTTTTGAAAAAGAAAGGCGCACGGCTGCTCATGGGGGGAGAGCAGTATCAGGGAGATGAAGCTGAAGAGAAAATTCGTAATCTGCTGGGGCTGAACGATCTTATTAATAAAAACAGCGTGGCGACAGGGTTATGGAGCGCGCTTTTAGTGCCGCAGGGAGAGAGCCAGTATCTGCCCGAGCTGACAGATGCCGGCTATACGAGTATTCGCTCCTGTCTTGATCAGGGCAGCGGGAGTGTTGCTCCGGCTGGCGGAGGTAAAGCTGCGCTGCTGTTATCACGCGTCAGGGAAAAGCTTAGTCCGTTACTGACTGAGAAAAAAGGTGAGCCGACCGGAGGGTATAAGCAGGCTTTGCAAAAAGAGGCAGAGCTTACCGAACGCTTTGAACAGCTTAAAGCCAACAGGCTGCGCCTTGCTGATGATCTGACAGCCCTGGAGCGTGACCGTCGCGTTTTACGTGACCTTGAAAACCCAGAGAGACGGGCTGAGGCTAAAAGCCAGCTTGAGCAGGTGCGGCAGGAGCGTGACCGGGTTTCTCAGTTTGCGCTCAAGGAAAAGGAAGTTCTGGCTGGCGTACGTCTGGCTGAAGGGGTGTATGAAACTCTGAAGGCCGAGCAGCTCAGGCGATGTGAAAACCGTGACCGTCAGAAAGAGCTGTCAGAGCAGATGCAGAGTGCACAGCAGCAGCTGGCGCAGCTGCGTGATCATGCCCGGCATGCACAGGATAAGCTGACGGAGGCTGGCTATCAGCGTAAAAAGGCTCATGAACAATATGAGCGTAGCGACCGTCGTAACAAAAGTATAACGCGTCAGCGGTTGCTTGAGCAGGATCAGGAAGCACTGAAGTCAGACCGTACAGTCCTGCATCGTTTAGAGCAGGCCAGTGCAGTGTGGCGCCAGGCTCAGGCTGCCTTCAAAGCCTGTCGGGTTGATCAGAAAGCTGTTGATGCCCTGCGCAAAGCCGAGCGTAACTGCGATAAACTACAGTTGCAGATGGAGGCTCAGGCGCCGTCTGTGTCTCTGCATCTGCTGCCAGAAGCAGCTGATCGTGTTACTGTTAATGGCAGTCTCTGCTCTGAGAGCACGTTTAAGGTGCTCGAACAAACCCGTATTGAGATAGAAGGTGTCGGCGCGCTGAGCATTACCCCCGCGCTGCAGGAGCAGCAGGGTGCGCAGGCACGCTGGCATGACGCAAAAAAACAGCTTGAGCAGGCTTTGCAAAAAGTCGGGTGCAGTACGATGGCTGAGGCTGAGCAGGCTTTTGATATATACCGCCAGACGAAAGCTGAGCAGGATGCTGCGCAGAGAGCTGTCCTGTCCTGCCTGCCTGAGAACAGGCAGAGCACTGACCAGGTCAGTGCAGTTATTGCCTCGTATCAGGAGCAGATTGCTGACAAGGAAGCCACGTTGCAGCAGCGTTCTGCTGAGCTGACCACTGAACAGGTCACACTCTTTGCTGAGGGTGAAATATTGCAGGCAGCAGAGAGTGACCTTGAGGTTGAGCAGGCCTTATCTGTGTTCAGAGAAGCGCAGAGAGAAGAAGAAGACAAAGTCGCTGTTTTAAAAAGCATACAGAGTGATGAAACTCAAAAAGCAGCTGGTGTTTCTGAGCTTGGCAGAGCCCTTGAGCGTGCCCGGCATGAAGAGGAGACGGCACAGAAACACAAAACAGATGCAGCGCTTGAAGCCGAGAGTGCTCAGGCTGAGCTGAGTCTGAAAGATGCACAGAGCAAAAAAGAGACTCTTGCGCAGGAGATGGCAGCTGAGGCGCGTTCACTCTCTGACCTTGAAGGGGATATCAGGCGCCGTGAAGAAGCTCTTTCTGCACAGGATGGACGTATCAGGGGACTGCATGGTGACGTAAGGGCCTGTGAGGAACGGGTGCGTCAGGCAGAAGGCGAAGGCCTTGATGAGCAGATTGCTGAAACAGAGCGCCTGATAAAGCAGGCTGAGCATGAGTGTCGGGGGTATGCGCGTGAAAGTGCTGCTCTGACATTGCTGAAGCAGACGCTTGAGGCCGCAGAGCAGGAGCAGACCGAGCGTTACCTTGCCCCGCTTGTAAAAGTGATGCAGCCTGCATTCTCGACAGTTTTCCCTGATATGACGCTGTCACTTGATGCCAGTTTTGGTGTGCAGGCTATAACCCGGCGCCAGACAGAGCAGTTTAGCGATTTGTCTATGGGAACCCGTGAGCAGATCGCAGTGCTGGCGCGTCTTGGTTTTGCGCAGCTTCTGCATCAGCAGCAGGGTAAAAGTCTGCTTGTGCTGGATGATGCGCTCAGTTTTTCTGATAAACAGAGGCGTGAGCGCCTGTTTGAGGTGCTGACTGATGCGGCCCGGCATTTCCAGATTCTTATTTTAACGTGCCGTGATGATATTCTCTCAGAGCTCGGAGGGCACACTTTGCATCTCCGTCCGTGTGAGGAGATGGCAGAATTGCGTGTATGACTGTCTTACAAACATTGTTTTGTAGGTGAACAGTGATATGACGGTGAGCCAGAGATGAGGGAGCAGATCTGCTGATGAGTAAACTGGATATGAGTTTGCCGTTTTTGCCTGTGCGTATTGCTGTCATGACAGTGTCTGACACGCGTACACTGAGCACCGATACATCTGGTCAGGCTTTGGTTGACCGTCTGGAACGTGCAGGGCACGTACTGGCAGACCGGGCTATCGTAAAAGATGATGTCGGGCTGATTACGACACAATTGCAGAGCTGGATCAGCACGCCTGATATTGATGTTGTGATTACAAACGGCGGGACTGGCGTTACCGGTCGTGACGTTACCCCCGAAGCTTTTGATCGTGTTCTCGAAAAACGTATTGAAGGGTTTGGTGAGCTGTTTCGGATGCTGTCGTATCAGAAAATTGGCACATCAACCATTCAGTCACGCGCTGTGGCCGGTGTTGCGCAGGGCACGTATCTTTTTGCTTTGCCAGGTTCGACTGGCGCTGTGAAAGATGGCTGGGATGATATTCTGCTCTTCCAGCTCGACAGCCGCCATCGCCCCTGTAACTTTGTCGATCTTATGCCACGTTTAAGAGAAGAACTGAAAGAAGGACATGATCATGACTGACGAGATAAAACTCCTGATGGTTGCAGGTGATTATGTCGAAGATTATGAAGTTATGGTGCCATATCAGGCACTGGTAATGCTGGGCTACAAGGTCGATGTTATCAGCCCGGGCAAAAAGGCCGGCGACAAAATTATTACAGCTATTCATGACTTTGAAGGCGCACAGACTTACAGCGAAAAGCCAGGTCATAATTTTGTGCTGAATGCGACATTTGATGAGATCGATACGGATGATTATATCGGCCTGATCGTTCCCGGCGGGCGGGCTCCTGAATATCTGCGGCTTAACCCGCGTGTGATTGAAATTGTTAAGGCGTTTGCTGACCGCCCTCTGGCTGCAATCTGCCACGGGGCTCAGCTGCTTGCTGCGGCTGGTGTTATTAAGGGGCGTCGCGTGTCAGCTTATCCGGCATGCCGCCCTGAGGTTGAGCTGGCTGGTGCGATTTATGCTGATATTCCGGTTGATCAGGCAATCACAGATGGTGAGCTGGTGACCGCTCCGGCGTGGCCGGCTCATCCGGCCTGGCTCGCACAGTTTCTCACCGTTCTGGGTGTTACTGTTTCTATCTGACCAGTCAGGTCAGTGCCAAGCCCCTGCTTCAGGCAGGGGCTTGTATGATCTCAGATGCCGCTGACAGCCGGCCGGTTGAGCATAGCCATCAGCTCCTGGCGGGTCTGTACGTTTTCACGAAACACACCCAGCATAGTGCTGGTTACCATAGAAACGCCGGGGCGGTGCACGCCACGTGTTGTCATGCATTCATGAGCAGATTCAATAATGACAGCAACACCATGTGGTTCGAGAACATCATTAATCGTGTTGGCGATCTGTGCTGTCATGCGCTCCTGAATTTGCAGGCGACGGGCATAGGCATCAACCACACGCGCCAGTTTCGAAATGCCCACAACGCGGTTGCGCGGCAGATAAGCCACATGTGCCTTGCCAATGATGGGAGCAAGGTGATGTTCGCAGTGACTTTCGAAACGAATATCGCGCAGAAGCACGATTTCATCATAGCCTTCAACCTCTGAAAACGTGCGTTTCAGCAGGTCATGGGGTTCGACCTCATAGCCTTCAAAAAACTCTTCATAGGCGCGGGCAACACGTGCTGGTGTATCCTGAAGGCCTTCGCGTGCAGGGTTATCGCCGGCCCAGCTCAGAAGAGTGCGTACAGCCTGCTCAGCTTCTTCTCGTGTAGGGCGTGCGTTGCCAGAAGGAGGGGCGTCGCTCATATTGTTCTCCTGCAGAATAGTAAAAGCTTAATGGACCTGCTGTGTCTGAAACGGGCTGTCGAGGCTGAAGGCCGGTATTTCGATGTCAAAACACCGTCCGGTATCTACGTCACGCATCAGATAGGTGCCGCTCATGAAGCCTCCCGCAGTTTTGAGGGAGACACCTGACGTATAGTCAAAGTCTGCTTTAGGTTTCAGCACAGGCTGTTCGCCAACGACACCCTCACCATGAATGCATTCAGTATGCCCGGAGGAGTCAGTAATATACCAGGTGCGCTCTGTCAGTCTGACAGATGCTTTCCCTGTATTTTCAATACGAATACGATAGGCCCAGCAATAAAGGTCTTCATCGGGTTCAGATTGTTCGGGCAGCCAGAAAACCTGGACCATGACCTGAACACCTTCAGTTTCGCTTTTGTAGCCAGGAACAGACGAAAGGAGTTCGCTAAGTACGTCTCCCGCATCGTTGGACATGGGCGGTGAAGCCGACCAGTCAGACATGAGCTTTCGTTCTCCTGGGGTGCGGGATGCCTGCGCTCAGTGACGTGGGGAGGCAGACGATATCCGGCAGTGAGGTCTAGGGTCTGTCGCCCTATCATGATTTTTCGAAAGGGGAAAGTTTCCCGCATCGTATTTCTGATTTTACGTCAGAGTGCGTTTATCAGGCAACAAATACGATGCAGGAAGGGTAAAATCAGGCTTTCTGAAGTTGTACTATGCCACGTGCGAGATCATCAATCAGGTCTGCGCTGTCTTCCAGGCCGACTGAAAGCCTGATGGCACCATCAGAAATGCCAAGGCGGGCCCGTTCGTCTGCACCAACTTTCATGTGAGTTGTAGTCGCAGGGTGTGTGATGAGAGAACGGCTGTCTCCCAGATTGTTTGAGATGGCAATCAGTTCAAGGGCATTCATAAAAGCAAAAGCGCCTTTCTGCCCTTTGTCCACCTCAAAGGCAATGAGGCTGCCAGCCCCGCTCATCTGGCTTCTGGCCAGGTCATACTGGGGGTGGTCTTTACGGCCCGGATAGCGGACCTGCAAAATGCCAGGGGCCTGGGCCAGATAGTCAGCAACAGCCGCTGCATTGCGGGTCATAGCATCAACGCGCAGAACGAGGGTCTCAAGTCCTTTAAGCATGACCCATGCATTGAAAGGAGAGAGCGCATTGCCTGTGTTGCGTGTGAAAGGCTGGAGGGTTTCAGTAATCCAGTCTTTGCGGCCCAGAACAGCGCCACCTAAAACCCGGCCCTGGCCATCTATATGTTTTGTACACGAATAAACGACGACATCAGCACCCAGTTCGAGAGGTTTCTGATAAACCGGGGAGGCAAAGACATTATCAACGACAACCAGAGCCCCGGCTTTGTGTGCCAGAGCTGAGATGGCGCGGATGTCGAGAATGTCGAGCATGGGGTTAGACGGGCTCTCGAGTAACACCGCAGCAGCAGGCTGAGACAAAGCTTTTTCCCAGGCTGAGAGGTCAGAGCCATCAACAAATATGGTCTCTACACCGTAGCGTGGCAGCAGTGCTGAAACAATCCAGTGACATGAGCCAAACAGCGCGCGTGAGGCTACAACTCTGTCTCCGGCCTTGACGTGCGCCAGAAGAGCGGATGAAACAGCTCCCATGCCTGTGGCTGTGGCCACGCAGGCTTCGGCCCCTTCAAGGTTTGCCAGGCGACGTTCAAGAGCGGCAACAGTCGGGTTGCCAAAGCGGCTGTACTGATAATGCTGCACTTCACCGGTAAAGGTTTTGGCTGCCTGTTCAGCATTATCATAAATAAAGCCTGAGGTGAGAAAGAGAGCCTCGCTGGTTTCGCCAAACTCGGTACGTTCTGCTTCAGCGTGAAGCAGTCGGGTTGCCTGACGCCAGGCTGACGGCGTTTTTTTAATACTCATGGCAGATATCCGGTTCTTACCTGTTCATAATGACTGAAAGAGAACCGGGGGTAAAAACAGGTTCGGTTTCAGTCACGCCTGATTCGTTGATGACCTCAGAAACCATGGGCATGCAGATAGTCTTTTGCCCAGAGCCTCTTTAGCGCGTTTCTTTTACCTCGGCGCAAGCCGGCCGTACAAATCCCGAGGTGTCAGGTGCATATAAAGTTATTATGCGTCTGACACCGTAATTTATGCAAATCTCCTGGTGTTTCGTCAAGCCGGGAAACAAAAGTGCTAAACAAACTTCTGAAGAAACGGGATGAGCGGCAGGTCAGCCGGTGGCATGGGGTAATCATATAAATCTGTCAGCGGTACCCAGGCGATGTTTTGCCCTTCACGGCCATGGGGAATACCCTGCCATGTCCGACACAGATAAAGTGGCATGAGCAGGTCAAAGTCAGCATAGCTGTGTGAGGCAAAAGTCAGGGGGGTGATGTTGTCAGCTGAAATGTGTAGTCCCAGCTCTTCATCCACTTCACGAATGAGCGTGGCTTCAGGGGATTCGCCTGGTTCGGTTTTTCCACCTGGGAATTCCCACAACCCGGCGAGTGATTTGCCTTCGGGACGCTGAGCCAGCAGCACATGCCGGTTTTCATTAATAAGGGCAACCGCAGAAACAAGCAGGAGTTTGCGTGGTGCTGAGTGAGGGGCGGTGGTCATGCTGTGTGCTCTGATGAGTGAGAGGCAAGGCGGGCTGTAAGATCTTCGATAAACTGAAAGGCAACACGACCGGAGCGACTGCCGCGTGTCACGGCCCATGCACTGGCCTGAGCTTTAAGTTCATCATCGCTGATGGCAAGCACGCGTTCTTTTGCGTAAGTCTGCACCATGTCGAAATAGACGTCCTGTGTACAGGCATGAAAACCAAGCCACAGCCCGAATCTGTCAGAGAGTGACACTTTTTCCTCTGTCGCTTCAGACGGATTAATGGCCGAGGCACGCTCATTTTCAATCATGTCACGAGGCATCAGGTGGCGACGGTTAGACGTCGCGTAAAACAGGGTGTTTTCAGGGCGGCCGGCAATGCCACCATCAAGCACGGATTTGAGTGCCTTATAATCACGATCTTCTTTCTCAAAAGAGAGATCATCGCAAAAAATAATGAAGCGTCGGGTGCTGCTCCGCAGCAGGGATAGCAGCTCAGGCAGGCTTGTCAGATCCTCACGCTGAATTTCAATCAATGCCAGGGCACCCTGGCCCGGCACGGGAGGGTGCCCTTCCTTCTGGTTGACCTGGGCGTGAATACCCTTGACCAGTGACGATTTGCCCATGCCACGTGCTCCCCACAGCATGGCATTGTTAGCAGGCAGACCAGCGGCAAAATGCTGTGTGTTTTCAAGTAAGGTCTGACGCTGGTGCTCAACGCCCTGCAGCAGAGTGGCAGATATATGAGCAACGCGCAGAACGGGGCGTAACCTGCCAGACTGTGGTTCCCATATAAAGGCATCTGCCTCATCAAGGCCGGAGAGTACCGGCGGCGGAGGGGAAAGACGCTCAAGTGCTGCAGCAATACGCTCCAGAGCCGGGAGCTGAGAGGGAGGAAATGTCATGGCATAGGGTTCCTCTGTCTGGTGGGTGTTATTTTTCCTGAGCACAAAAGTCAGAAATAGGGTAGATGCCATCATGAGAAAAGGGCGGGTCTGCACACAGGTGCTTGACGGAGCTGCCCGGAATGGGAAAAGTTTGCCCGTTCATTAATGGTAAAATAGTTTCTTACTGGTGAAAGCAGAGTTTGATGTCAGATTTCTTTATTTCTACAGCCTACGCACAAACAGCCGGTGGTGGTGGCGGTGGCATGTCAAATATTATTTCATTTCTGCCGTTTGTGGCTGTTTTTGCCATTATGTATTTTTTGCTTATACGCCCACAGCAGCAGCGTCAGAAGCAGCTGCGTAATGAGCAAAAGCAGCTCCGTCGTGGTGACCGTATTGTAACGGCCGGTGGTGTGGTTGGCGTAGTGCAGAAAAGCCGTGAGGACAGTAACGAGGTTGAAGTTGAAATTGCGCCTGGTGTGCGTGTGATGATCGTGCGTGAAACTATTTCAAGTGTTCTGACCAGCAGTGCGAAACCTGCAAATGACGAACCTAAAGCAGTGAAGAAATAATTTTAACATTTTGTAATTTATGAGTAAAAAGCGGGTTGTCAGACAGCCCGCTTTTATTATGAGCATTTTCATTTTCATTTTCAGCTGCTGTATATTTTTATATTAAAATTTATACCTGATTAATAATTC
>NZ_JOPI01000113.1:0-636 GCF_002153695.1 Acetobacter sp. DsW_059 | reverse complement strand
CCCGCAAACGCAGGCCGATTGTCTACACACCTCAGTTTCAGGATAACGGCCCTACAGACGAACGACTGGCTAAAGGGAACTTCTCTCCTGGGAAACCTCCTAAAGACTGCACAGTCATCGAAACCCTTCTGAAATCACAAGACATTACTCAGGATGCCGCGAATGCTGCTGACAGATGGTTCAGGTCATGGGTATTCGCGTATCATGGTTATATTGAGAATCCTGCTGATTATATCTCGAATGAAAATATCAGGCACGACGATCTTTCATGGTTGATGACCCGGGCAAATGCTGCTGGAGATATTTATGATGTAAGGCATGCTCTCGGCATGTGTGGTGAAGTTCGATTAAAATCTATCATGGTTGATAAACTGTCATTTAGAGATATGGCGGCCTCACTATTCCCCACAATCTCTATTGACCTGGGGCGAAAGAAAGTATCAGCACAATGCTGCCTTATCCTGGAGCAGCTTGCTGAGTTCTATGAAGCGCAAGCGAAAAAAAGAGCAAAAGAGATAAGAGAAAATCTTAAAGCTTGACGTGGGTACCTTATTTGGGGTATTTTTTATCAAAATTCGATAACTACGTCTAATAGCCGCCATGTGCGGCTTTTTTTGTATCTGGCCCCATGAAAAA
>NZ_JOPI01000112.1:0-259 GCF_002153695.1 Acetobacter sp. DsW_059 | reverse complement strand
CCACCCTTGTGCTCTCTGAAAGCTGCTTCAGAAACGGACAGAAACCTGCCCCGGCAACGCTTGATCTTTTGTACCAGGATGAACTGCGACTGGGACAGGTTTTCGACCGTGAAACCGAAGCACAGGCACTCGTTACGGACTGGAAAAAACGGGTTACAGCGGTGCAGCACCACCTGAAAAACACCACTCCATTACGGGTCTTTTTATATGACAGTGGGCTAAGCACACCTTTTACCGCCGGCGGGTATGCTCTGGCCTC
>NZ_JOPI01000111.1:0-297 GCF_002153695.1 Acetobacter sp. DsW_059 | reverse complement strand
GCAGTAAACCGGCAGCCGATTACCTGATAGATAAAAAGAATAAATTGCACTATCTGGTGCAGGCGGCGGGTAAAAACCCGGCTACATGGCTGGGGTATACAGCGTCAGACTGGGATTACTCCTACCCAAAGAAACCGAAAGAAACCGGCTTAGAAAGGCTTGTATCCTATATCGCAGATTGTCAGTCAGGCAAAGCCTCTCTCGCAGATTTTGAAAGCTATGCGAATAAGCAATCCTGGCTTGACTATCTGCTGTTTATTGAGCTGGCAGCCTCTCAGGACAGCATGATTAACAATC
>NZ_JOPI01000110.1:0-261 GCF_002153695.1 Acetobacter sp. DsW_059 | reverse complement strand
AGCTGCATGACGCAATCTGCGTTGCGGTCGGCAAAGATTATGCATACGTCTGCACAATCGTGTCAGGAAAAGAACCGACAAAGCATCGTGCAGATATCCGACTTCCTCAGATGGAGGCAGTGTCTTTCAGTTATCCGATATTCAGCCGTGTTCGATGCACGCCTGAAACTGCAATGAAGTTCGGAAAAACAATCGGGCGCGTATCAGAGAAAACGCTCAGTGATATCATTATTGGCATCACCCGAGAGCACCGCATGCGCG
>NZ_JOPI01000109.1:0-267 GCF_002153695.1 Acetobacter sp. DsW_059 | reverse complement strand
TTATGCGCTCGTTACCGGAATCATCAAGTGTGCGACTGACAGTTTCACTCATCTTATCTGTCAGTTTTCCATCCTGATAACGGGTGCTGACAGTTGCCGTGGGCTCCCACGAGAGTTGCTGCCCACTGCCAAGACGCAGGGCCTCTGTCGTGTTCAGCCCTGTCAGGTTTACACCAATCAGTGCCTGCCCGTTAAGGGTAACAGCACTGGCATCTGCGTTTGTCAGGGTTGTGATCATACCACTGTTCAGGTTACTGCCGGTTATGC
>NZ_JOPI01000108.1:0-1222 GCF_002153695.1 Acetobacter sp. DsW_059 | reverse complement strand
CTGCGGGATCTGTTCAACGGTCTTCGTTATGTAACCCGTTACGGTGTTGCGTGGCGGGCGATGCCGAACGATCGTCCGCCGTGTGATCCGGTGCTGATGTTCAAAATTCTGATCATCCAGACGCTCAACAATCTGTCCGACGAACGAACGGAGTATCTGATCAACGATCGTCTGTCATTCATGCGCTTCCTTGGCCTGGGGCTTTCAGATCGTGTTCCTGATGCCAAAACGGTCTGGCTGTTCCGTGAACGCCTGACACAGGCGGGTGCGATCGATAGGCTGTTCAACCGGTTTGACGCGACCCTGCGGAACGCCGGTTATCTCCCGATGTCAGGCCAGATCCTGGATGCCACACTGGTCGCTGCTCCCAAGCAGCGCAATACGAACGCTGAGAAAGCCGATCTTCGGGAAGGACGTATTCCTGAAGACTGGCAGGACAAACCCGCAAAGCTGTCGCACAAGGATCGTCATGCGCGCTGGACACTGAAGTTCACCAAGGCGAAGCGGCAGGATGATGGAACCATGCCATCCAGCGATCTTGCCATTCCGTTCTTTGGCTACAAGTCCCATGTTTCCATCGACCGGAAGTTCCGACTGATCCGAAAATGGAAGACGACAGATGCCGCCGCCAGTGATGGTGCGCGATTGCGAGAAGGGCTGCTGGATAAAACCAATACAGCCTCAGGCGTCTGGGCAGACACGGCGTATCGCTCAAAAGCCAATGAAGACTTCATGGAAAAGCAGGGCTTTGTCTCAAAGGTTCACAGGAAGAAGCCGCATCTCAAACCCATGCCACTCCATGTCCAGCGGTCCAATGCAGGAAAGTCCGTGATCCGATCCCGCGTCGAGCATGTCTTTGCTGATCAGAAATCGCAAATGGGTCTGTTCGTCCGAACTGTCGGTATCACCCGGGCCACCATTAGGATCGGCCTGGCCAATATCGTCTATAATATGCGTCGCTTCCTCTTCCTGGAGCGGATCAGCGCGAATGCATAGCAATCCAGCAGGGGCAGCACTCGATCTGCTCAAAATGCAGATCAAAAGTGACTCCAAAAACCGTCAATCAAATCGCCAAAAGCCTGAAATCACGAACCAAGCGCATCAACCAACGGTTCTTCGAACCCTCCCCTTCTGCTGCGGGAGGAGAGGGAGCTGTTAAAAAAAGGCGACACAGTTCTTCGCGAGCCAAAGGTCGTGAGGTTTGCCTTTATTGCTCGCTATC
>NZ_JOPI01000107.1:0-365 GCF_002153695.1 Acetobacter sp. DsW_059 | reverse complement strand
GTTGCCTGAGTTTTACCATCTGCTTCATAAACAGGTTCTTCTGTAGTGGTCGTGACGCCATCAACAGTAGATGTAACCGCCTTAGTTTTAGGCGTTGAGCACCAGAGGCCATAATCAGACGGGTCCAGTCCCTGTGCAGTAAATGCAGCCTGAACTGTCTGAGCAATAACGCCGATATGGTTGCGTTTCGTTGCATTAGTGCTGAAATTCAGAGTGTAAACAACGCCAGAAATGGCAGCCCAGGCTGCACGGAGTTTTGTCGTCTCTGCTGTAAAATCTGACGTGCCAATCGTGCCGATGATGGTTTTATCGTTTGCGTCAGAGACTACCTGTACAGCACTCTGAAGAACTGCGCCACTGAATGG
>NZ_JOPI01000106.1:0-200 GCF_002153695.1 Acetobacter sp. DsW_059 | reverse complement strand
TCGGTTCCGCCCGGTTGATATCCGCATCCTGACCCGGTGTGATGTCGATCTCCACCGGATTGCCAAGGGCATCGCAGATGGCATGGATCTTTGTGGTCAGTCCGCCCCGGGATCGTCCGATGGCCTGATTCGCGCCCCCTTTTTGAGAGCTCCGGCACTATGCTGATGTGCACGGACAATCGTGCTGTCGATCATCATGT
>NZ_JOPI01000105.1:0-280 GCF_002153695.1 Acetobacter sp. DsW_059 | reverse complement strand
CAGGGCGACAGAAAGTACAACCCTCACGGCACATGCTCAGTGCTTAACTGACGACACGCCGTAGAGGGTGTTATGCACTTTGTATGAGTATTTCAGGGCAGATAAAAGAATAATTCACGTAAATCATATCCATCTGATATCAGATAGGAAGAGTGTTCTTTGATTGTTCCTTATCTTCTTCTTATGAACTAAGACGCTGAACAAGGCCATCATGATCTGCGGGATCTGTTCAACGGTCTTCGTTATGTAACCCGTTACGGTGTTGCGTGGCGGGCGATGC